>SLQM01000130.1 GCA_007131435.1 Syntrophomonadaceae bacterium | reverse complement strand
TTTCGACTTCTCCTTTGTTTACCTCCACCAGTCCGGTGCAGCCTACCTGGCAGGCAGAGATCTAGCCGGGGTGGGAATTGACGCTCTCGGGATAGAAAGGGACCAGCCCGGGCATGAAACGCACAAAGCCCTGTTAAAGGCTGGGATATGGATCCTTGAAGGGCTGCGCCTGGCCGAGGTGCCCGAAGGGGATTATATCCTGGTCCTGCTGCCCCTTAAGGTTAAAGGAGTGGAAGCGCTTCCCGCCAGGGCGGCTTTAATTCCCCCTACCAGTATGACCCTGGCCTGATTAATTGCCACTTAACTGCGTGTAAACCCATAATAATTTCACCCAAGCATGATGGTGGTTAGAAGAAGCGAAATGGTTTATAATAATTTGAGCATTTATAAAAGCGATAAGAGGTTGCAACAATAAATGGAGATTACTGCGCTTCACGCGGTGGGCATGGCTGCAGCCATGCTCCTTGTATTTGGCCTAGGGGTTTACTCGGGAAGAAAGGTCCATAATTCAGTTGATTTTTCGGTCAGCGGGCGCAAGGCCGGCTCTTTCCTGGTCATGGGCACCATCCTGGGCACCCTGGTTGGCGGGGCCTCAACTATCGGCACCTCCCAGCTGGCCTACCTTTACGGCTTTTCGGCCTGGTGGTTCACTTTAGGCGGCGGAATCGGCTGCCTGATCATTGCCATTTTCCTGGTTAAGCCGATGCGGGAAACCAGGTTTGAGACCATCCCCCGCTTTATCTCCTCCAGCTACGGGATTACAGCCGGGGTTATGGCAGCCCTGTTTGTATCGGTCGGCATGTTCATTAATATTATGCCCCAGGTGTTTTCAGCCATGGCCCTGCTTTCATCAATGTTTCCCCTTGACCTGCGCCTTGCCGCGGTAGTCACGGTTATTTTATCGGTACTGTACGTGGTTTTCGGCGGCGCCTGGGGAACAGGGCTGATGGGGTTCAGCAAAATTCTGCTGACCAGCTTCTGCATGATGGTCGGCGGCGCTGTTGCCCTGTTTCTTGCCGGGGGCGCCGGAAATGTTATTAACCATTTTCCTTCTTTTCCCTGGTTTTCGCTTTTTGGGCGGGGCGTTAACACCGATTTAGCTGCCGCCTTTGCCCTGATGGTTGGGGTATTATCGAGCCAGATTTACTTCCAGGGGGTTTTCTCAAGCCGCGACCTGCAGGCTGCCCGGGGCGGGGCCCTGTTAAGCGCTGTTTTAGCGCCGGCAATCGGCCTTGGCGGAATCCTGGTCGGGCTGTACATGCGCATGCATTACCCTGACATCAATCCCGCCCAGGCGCTGCCGCTTTTCGTGATCAATCACCTGCCGGCCTGGTTTTCCGGAATAGTGCTGGCCACCCTGCTGCTGGCCTCCATCGGCACGGCCGCCGGTTTAACTTTAGGGGTCAGCACCATGCTGAACAGGGACATCTATCTAAGGCTGCGACCGGCCGCCGCTGACCGGCGCGTGCTGCTGGTCTTCCGCCTGCTGATTGTCCTGGTCATGTTTATGGCCCTGCTGATCGTTCTTTTTACCAGCGGTGAAGTTTTAATCCTCAACTGGAGCTACCTCTCCCTTGGGCTGCGCGGAGCCACGATCTGTTTCCCGCTTTTTGCCGCCATCTTCCTTAAAGGGAAAATATCGCCCCTGGCCGGAACAGCGGCTGTTATAGCAGGGCCGGTGATTGTCATAACCGGCACCATCCTTGGCCTGGGCCTGAACCCCCTTTACCCGGGCTTGGCAGCCAGCTTTTTGATACTATTTATCGATTATATCGGGAACCGCGGTAAGGGGAACCACTTTGAAGAACAGGAATAGCTGAAAGGAGCGCTTGAAATGGTCAGCCAGAAAAGTAAAACGGAGAGCAACAGGATCGTAATATCGGTGATCGGGCCGGACAGGGTCGGCATTATAGCCGGCGTCACGGCCATCCTGGCAGAAAACAGCGTCAACATCCTTGATATCAACCAGACGGTAATGCAGGAATTTTTCGTCATGGTCCTGGTGGCCGATATGGCCGGGGCAAAAGTTGACCTGGTGAAGCTGAAAGATTTGCTGGCCCTCAAGGGTGATCAGCTGCAGGTAAGAATTGATGCCCAGCACGAGGATGTATTCAACTATATGCACCGCATTTAAAGGAAAGAGGCGGATAAAATGCTGACAATAGAAGAGATTCTTGAAACGATAAAGATGGTCCAGGAAGAAAAACTGGATATCCGGACAATCACCATGGGGATCAGCCTGCGGGACTGCGCCGATGCGGATCACCAAAAGGCCTGCCGGAAAATCTATGACAAGATTACCCGCCTGGCCGGCCCGCTGGTTAAGACAGGGGAGGATATTGCCCGGGAATACGGATTGCCCATTGTAAACAAGAGAATATCTGTCACCCCCATTGCCCTGGTGGCCGAAGCCTCTTCCGAAGAGGATTACTGCAAGTATGCTGCTACCCTGGACAGGGCGGCGGCGGAAGTGGGTGTTAATTTTATCGGCGGTTTTTCAGCCCTGGTCCACAAGGGCTTTACCGTGGGCGATACCAGGCTGATCCGTTCAATCCCGGGGGCCCTGAGCTCAACAGAACGGGTATGCGCCTCGGTGAACGTGGCCACTTCCAGGGCCGGTATAAACATGGATGCCATTACCATGCTCAGCAGGGTGATCAAGGAAACGGCAGAACTGACAGCCGCGCAGGACAGCATCGGCTGCGCCAAGCTGGTAGTGTTTGCCAATGTGCCGGAAGATAACCCCTTCATGGCCGGCGCCTTCCACGGCGTGGGCGAACCCGATTGCGTGATCAATACCGGGGTAAGCGGACCCGGGGTAGTTAAAAGCGCGATCAAAAGGGCCGGTTCAGCCGACCTTGGCGCGCTTTCTGAAACGATCAAAAAAACGGCCTTTAAAATCACCCGCATGGGCGAACTGGTAGGCAGAACTGCTGCCAGGCGGCTAAACGTTCCCTTCGGCATTGTCGATCTCTCGCTTGCCCCTACCCCGGCAGTGGGTGACAGCGTGGCAGAAATACTGGAGGAAATGGGCCTGGAGCGCTGCGGCGCGCCCGGTTCCACCGCTGCCCTGGCCCTGCTGAACGACGCCGTGAAAAAGGGCGGGGCCATGGCTTCTTCTTACGTGGGCGGCCTGTCGGGGGCCTTTATCCCGGTCAGCGAGGATTCCGGGATGATCAACGCCGTAAATGAAGGGGCGCTGACCATTGAAAAGCTGGAAGCGATGACAGCAGTTTGCTCCGTCGGCCTGGACATGATCGCCATCCCCGGCGATACAGCCGATGAAACCATTGCCGCGATCATTGCCGATGAAGCGGCAATCGGGGTATTTAACCATAAAACAACAGCGGTAAGAATTATCCCGGCCGTGGGCAAAAAGGTGGGAGACCAGGTGGAGTTCGGCGGCCTGCTCGGCAGGGCTCCGGTGATGGCGGTTAACGGTTTCTCATCTGAAAAATTTGTTCACCGCGGCGGGCGCATTCCGGCACCGATCCACAGCCTGCGCAATTAATCTAAAACCATCATCTGGTCGCCGCCGTATTCAACCCCGGCACAGCTTCCTGTATCGGAGAAGATGGTTTTGCCGCTCCCGGTTTCTTTTAGTTCCAGCCGGACAATCCCCTGCAGGTTTTCCTGGACCAGCGGCACCATCTGGTCACCAAGGGGGCCGTTTAAGAGAATGAAATCTTCCTTTTTTGTCTCGCACTCGATAGCCAGGCTGTAACGCTTATTCTGCAGGTTTAGCGCCAGGTCAATCCCTTTCTGAATAACCTCTGCCTCCTTAATTGGGGGGATTTATTCCTTTCGAACATGAGATTCCTCTTTCTATAGGTCTGAAACATTTTCCTGCTAAATCCCTACAACAACTTTACACTATTTTATACTACAAACGCCGTGTCCTGGTGACAGGTGACACGGCGTTTGTGTTAGGAGGTTTTCCCTTGGAAAACTCTTTACTATACTTTCTTTATCCCCTTGTATTTATCGAGCAGCAGCTTTTCCATATCCTCGCTGAAGCCCAGGGGTTTATGTTCGCTTAAAATCCTTTTTGCCTCTTCATGGGCCCGGGTAAAGGAATCCTTGGAGCCTTCCTCTTCCCAGACCGAGCGCTGCTGGCGGTCCGAATGGGTGGGGAAGTAGAATTCGCTGCGCACATGCTCAACTGTGTGCGGGTGGTCGAGGAAGTGTCCGCCGGGGCCGACCTCTTCAATCACCTCGGCGGCAATCGTCTCCTTGCTTACCTCTACCCCCTTCACTGCCCTTAAAGCCATCCCAACCGAGTCGTTATCTACAACCATCTTCTCGTAGGAAAGGGTGGTGCAGAATTCAAGCAGGCCAAAGGCATCGTGGATATAGTTACAGCCTGACAGGGCTACCACCATGGCCGTATTGGCGCTCTCGTAGCCGGCCTGGGCATCCACCACTTTTGAATCAGACATGCCGCCGGTGCCGTACATGGGGATCTTGTAGTAGTGCGACATCTGGGCACAGCCGGCATTGATCAGGGCCGATTCCACGTTACCGGCCATGTAGGTGCCGGTGCGCATATCCATGATGCTCGAGGTGGACCCGTAGATGGTGGGGTTGCCCCTGTTGACCAACTGCGATAATACCAGCCCGCCCAGGGATTCGGCATTGTTCAGGGTAATTGTCCCGGCCAGGGTAACAGGTGAATTGGCCCCCGCTAACGGTTCCGAGGGGCAGGTAACCGGCAGGCCGTATTTTGATACTTCAATTAAAAAGTCGGTATAGGTTACCTCCATTAACAGCGGGCTCATCATCAGGGTGATGAAAGAGATAAAGGGGCGCTCTAAAAGCTTTTCTTTGCTTCCCGCTATATCTTCGCCCATCTTGATTACCGACTTCAAGCCGTCCATGGTATAGATACCGCCCATCACGTGTTTCGAGGTGTTGTTTAACCCGTGGTAGAACCTGTTTATATCCACATCTTCTGTCGGTACATCATCGGGATAGCAGTTGATCACGAAAAAGGCGATGTTGTCCAGGGCATCGGTCATCCTTGCATACCCTGCCACGTCCCGGCATTCTGTCAACCGCTTTTTACCGTTCTCCAGGTCCAAAGTGTTTAGGACCGTCCCGCCCGTTCCCAGGTGGACATTTTTACCTTCCAGCACTAAATCGTTTTTCTCTTCCCGCCCGCAGAGCACGATCTTCGATGGCGTGGAATCAATGGCATCTTCGAGCATCGAGCGCGGCACTTTCACGATCTGCTTGTCATGATCGACATCTGCCCCGTTGTCGGCGTAGATCTCGCGGGCCCGCTTGTTATGGATCTTAACGCCTACCTTTTCGAGCAAATAGACGGTAGCTTCGTGAACCTCCTTTACTTCTTCCTCGCTGAAAACCTTGAAACTTCCGCCCTTGTAGCGCTTAAACATGATAATACTCCTCTCGTAATTAACTCTCTATCGTAATAAATGCTCTTTCAGCATCTTTAAGCTTCTGATAATATATACAAGCAAGTACCGTGCCAGTTTATTTGTTGCACGTCTCCCGGGATATAAAATATTTCTAATAACTAGATATTGTTATAGTGCAGGGAAAATTTCCGGATACGGTACTGCAGGCTTTGCCTTTTCAGGCCCAGTTCCCGTGCAGCTTTTGAAATATTCCAGTTGTTCTTCTGCAGGACGGTTTCAATCACCTCCCGTTCAACCCTGTCCAGCGTTTTCACCAGGTTGCCGGCATCACTGACAGCGATCTCTTTACCGGGTCCTGTTTCAAATTTGTAGCGAATATTAGGGGGCAGGTGTTTCAGATCTATCTGCCTGTCCTTGCTGTTTAATGAACTCATACCGGCAGCAATCACATGTTCCAACTCCCTGATATTTCCCGGCCAGTAGTAAGCTTTCAAGAGGGACAGCAGCTTTGGTGATACTCTCTCAATATTTAAAAAAAGCTTTTCATTGTATCTCTTGATCACATTGGTAATTAATTCCGGCATATCATCTAATCTTTCCCGCAGCGGCGGCATATGCAGGGTTATGTAAGCGATCCGGTAATAGAGGTCTTCACGCAGCTGCTGATCTTTAATCGCCTCAGCAGGATCAAGGTTCGAGATGCTGATCAGGCGGGCGTTGGTTTTTCTTTCTTTCAGATCCCCTACCCTGAGCACTGATTCTTCCTGGATTACCCGCAGCAGCTTAGACTGCAGGGCCAGGCTCATTGAATTAATTTCATCTAAAACAAGGGTGCCTTCCGAAGCCTGTTCAAATAGCCCCGGCCTGTCAACTGCACCGGTAAACGCCCCTTTTACCGTGCCGAAAAGCAGCCCTTCCAGCAGGTTTTCAGGGATTGCAGCACAGTTTATGGCGATGAAGGGTTGGTCTTTGCGACTGCTTTCGTTGTGAATACTCTGGGCTAATAGCTCTTTTCCTGTCCCTGTTTCTCCATAAATCAACACGGGAAGGTTGTTTTCTGCAGTTTTCTTTGCCCACTGGATGGTGTCTACTAAAGCTTTGTTGCTGCCGATTAAATTATTGAAGGTATGCCTGGCGCCTACAGGCTTTGGTTTGCTGGTTTTGCCTGTGCCGGTGCTGTAAAGGTTTGTCTGGAGGTCCATAATAATTTTTGACAGCTTTTTTACCTTGGAATAATCTTTCATTACTGAGACGGCGCCGATAATCTCCTTGCCTTCCATGATCGGGACAGTGCTGCAGATGATCTCAACATAGGTTCCGCTGATCTCTGTTGTGTACTCCTGGTATTGATCTATGATCGGTTTATTTTCCCTTATCGCCCTCATCAGGAGGCTGTCCCTGCCGTGGAAATCATAAACATCATTAACATGCCTGTTTAAAACCTGTTTGCGATCCATTTTTTCACGACGTTCATTGGCGCTGTTGTAGATATTGATATACCCGTCTTTGTCACAGCCAATAATTGCTTCATCAATAGAATCGATCATCTTTTCTAACTGAACTTCCGTTAACCTTCTTGGTTTTACCGCTTCCGGACCCGAAACTGCTGTCGGCTCATTAATCACAGGCCTGACCTCCCACTAGAGCAGTATAGTGTGTAACTGTTTGTGCAAAATTTCTTTGCATTGCAAAATTATTTTGCATTTAAGCAAAAATTACCGGTACTGCCTGCCTTTTAGTGTATCATAGTTTTCTTAATGTGCAAAATTTCTTTGCAGTTTTGTCGCCTGAAACTTAAGATTACCAATATTAAATGTTCAGGCTGCTTCTGAAAAAAGCTTTGAACGGGCCGGAATCAGCAGTAAAAACGGTAATTAGTGATGATAACCCTTAATTTGCCCGGCTAACAGATAAGTGGCATGCATATTGCAATTAAGTTAGGTATGTATAGGGCTATTAGCTTATAGCGCTATTAAGCAGTCAATCTTTACCCGGTAAAGGAGTGGGGCTATGCGCATTACTGATCATCCTATCCTTGAATTCCAGAAAGGGAGGAAGGTTGCATTTACCTACGATGGCAACCGCGTTGAAGGGTTCGAGGGTGAGCCGATTGCAGCCGCCCTTCATGCTGCCGGAATCAGGGTGTTATCGCACAGCCTGAAACATAACCGCCCCCGCGGTTTCTGGTGTGCAATTGGCAACTGTTCTTCCTGTAACATGCGGGTAAACGGTGTGCCCAACGTGCGCACCTGCGTAGAACCCCTGCAGG
>SLQM01000022.1 GCA_007131435.1 Syntrophomonadaceae bacterium | reverse complement strand
TTTATTACCTTAATAATAATAATTGTTATATTTAATATTTTCAATATGGTGCTCAGGGCTATAAGGGGCGGCAAAACTCCTGCAAAGCAAAGGGTTTTGGTTACCGCAGAGCAGTTTCTGCAGGACAACATTCAGAAAGAGAAATCCTACCGGTCTTTACAGGAAGATCCTTTTCGCCAGGCTGAGCCGGAACTGGAAGTTAAATCGTATGATACGAGTTACAGGGAAAACGTTCAGGCGAAAAAAGAGGCCTTCCCTCCTCCTGGGTCTACTTTAAAAACCCCTACTCCGTTAAAGGTTGATGATAAAAAAGCCGATCGCTTCACTTCCAACCTGCAGCAGGTTTTAACTAAAAAGGATCCTCTGCTGGCGGCCTTTGTATTTCATGAAATATTAGAGCCTCCGCCAACCCTGAAGCGTAAGCGTTGATCTGCTGAATGGTCAAAAACATTTTATTAATAAGCTTATTTTAAGATCACTTTTTCTTGTTTATTGCTAAAGACTTAAAATAAGCTTATAATTCTTAATGAAAAACTTTTTTGCAGCAGAGGGGAGTTTGGCGCTTATTGGCAGATAACATATTAAGCCGTTCACTCTTGCTCACCGGTGCGGATGAATCAGTTCAACTGCTTGGTCAGCATGATAGCTATTTCAGTGCAGTTGAAGACAAGTTTTCAGTCAGGTTAATCCCGAAAGGCAATGAGCTAATTATCGAGGGTGAACAAAAAGATGTTGAAGCAGTTTACAGCATGTTTAGAGAACTGTTAGCCCATATTCGCAAAGGCTTTTTCTTAAGTGAAAGGGAATTTGAATATGCGTTGAAATTGACCTGCCAGGGAGAAGTTGATATGATCCCTTCCCTGTTCAGCGACCTGGTCCTGGTAACACACAGGGGGAAACAGGTCAGGCCAAAAACTGTTGGCCAAAAGCGCTACCTCGAAGCCATTCGCTGTAATGATATTGTATTAGCAATTGGCCCTGCCGGAACTGGAAAAACTTACCTGGCCCTGGCCATGGCTGTAGATGCTTTAAAAAAGAAACAGGTGCAGCGCTTGATTCTTACCCGCCCCGCGGTTGAGGCCGGTGAACACCTGGGTTTTTTACCAGGTGATTTTCAGGAAAAAGTTGATCCCTATCTCCGTCCGATCTATGATGGTCTTTACGACCTGCTGGGAGTTGATCTGTTTCAAAAGTACCGTGAAAAAGGGATCATTGAAATTGCCCCCCTGGCTTATATGCGGGGTAGAACCCTTGATGACTCATTTGTGATATTAGACGAGGGCCAAAACACCACTTCTGAGCAGATGAAAATGTTTTTAACCCGCCTTGGTTTTGGATCCAAGGCAGTTATTACCGGTGATATAACCCAGATTGATTTACCAAAAGGACGCTTTTCCGGCCTTGAACAGGCACCCAGGATACTTTCCAATATTGATGGGATAGCTCTTATATATATGACTGACAAGGATGTAGTCAGGCATCCTCTTGTTCAAAATATTATTAAAGCATACGAAGCTTATGAAGCTTCCAGGGAAAGGAACAGGGATGAAGAGCAGAATTAACCTTGCCGGCTTATTTGATCGGTCAGTTGCTTTTAAAGAAAACAAACGCCTGCAGAGGATAGTGCTTGTAGCAGTTCTTTTTGTTACTATTTATGCATTACTGGCCCTTGTCAGCATGCCTGCGCGTTATGATTTAAGTGTGGGTAGACCAAGCCCAAGGACAATATATGCACCAAGGGATATTATAGATGAGTTTACTACAGAACGTCTAAGAGAGCAGGCTGCAGATGCGGTCCCCGATGTTTACGATTACAACCCGCTGGTTCTTGAAGTTGCCCTGAGGGAGGTGGGTGTTTTTTTTGATCAGGTCATGGAAATAAAAGATGATCCTGAACTCGAAAGCGAAGAAAGAATTGGACGCCTGCAAAACATTACCCCTGAAGAGCTTTCTGAAACGACACTTAATGCACTCCTGGTGAGCGATAGGAGTATTATAAGAGATCTGCAGGGCCGCTTAAATAATTCCTTGAAAGATATTTTTGAACAGGGGATCAGGGAAAATGAAACCGAGTTGGCGAGAAGGCGACTTTCCCAGGAGATAGCTTTATATCCATTTAGCGCTGATTTAAAAAGGATTGCTGAAACAGTGGTATCTCCTTATATTGTTCAAAACATGAACTATAATGCCCAGGCAACCGAAGAAAATCGGGAGTTGGCAAGGCGACAGGTTGATCCCATTATCATTCTTCGTAACACTTTAATTGTCAGTGAAGGTGAACCGGTTACAGAGCAGCAGCTGGCTTTGCTGGAAGACCTTGGTTTAATAAGGGGTCAAAGAGCTGATTATGCAGGATATATCGGTTTGTTTATATTGCTTTTCGTTGTTTTTATAGTTGTTGCCATATATGTTTACATATTTGTAAATGAAGTATTTGAAAAGCCTAATTTGCTATTATTAATGGGCCTCATATTTATAGTAACCCTGATTTTTTCAATTGCTGCCACGTATTTTTCTGGTTTTCTGATCCCCGTGGCCATGGGTGTTATCCTGATTACAGTTATGTTCGGTTATAAGCTTGCAGTTATCATCAACCTATGCCTTGCCCTGATGGTTGGGCTGATCACCGGTGGCGATTTTTCTTTTATCCTGGTATCGCTGCTGGGCGGCCTGGTCTCCATCTATGCGGTTACCAGGTTGAGCCAGCGCAGTGACCTGGCCCGTGCCGGTTTTTATGTTGCCCTTACAAACGGTGTGGTCATTATTGCGACTTATTTATTTTTTGGAAATGTCAGCCTGGAAACAGATTCCCTGATTAATTTTAGCTACAGTATGATTGCCGGCTTTGGTAATGGTATCTTTTCATCAGTTGTAGCCATAGGCATGCTTCCTTTCCTGGAAAGCCTGTTTGGCGTAACAACGGCAATTACCCTGTTGGAACTATCTAACCCTAATCATCCATTGTTAAAGCAGATGCTTTTAAAAGCGCCAGGCACTTATTATCACAGCATGATGGTTTCAAATCTTGCTGAAGCAGCAGCCGAATCTGTTCAGGCAGATGCTCTGCTGGCCAGGGTGGGCTCCTATTATCACGATATTGGCAAATTAAAAAGGCCATACTTTTTTTCTGAAAACCAGCTATCCGGTGAAAACCCCCATACGAAATTGTCTCCCAATCTTAGCTCATTGATTATCGGGGCACACCCCAAGGATGGAGTTGAAATGGGCAGGAAACATCGCCTGCCTGAAATGATCCTTGATATCGCGGCTCAACACCACGGGACAAGTATGATTTCATTTTTCTATCAGAAAGCCCTGGAGAACAACGAAAGGGAAGATGTGATGGCCGAAAAATTTCGCTATGAAGGGCCTAAGCCGCAAACCAAGGAAGCTGCAATAATAATGCTTGCCGATGCTGTCGAGGCAGGTGTAAGGTCTCTCTCCAAGCCGTCCAGCAGTCGCGTAGAAACTATGATTAAAAGGATGATTAAAGATAAGCTTGATGATGGGCAGCTGGACCAGTGTGATCTTACCCTGAAAGAGATAGATAAAATATCCGAAGCGTTTGTGTATATCATGTCCGGCATCTATCATTCACGGATAGAATACCCTGAAAAAGCGCTAAAAGCAGAACTGGATAAGGGTAGTGTGGCCAGGTGAGTATTTTGATTACAATAGAGGTTGAAGCTTTTGATTTGGAATCCGGTTTGTCTTCAGTTATAGAAAAGGTTTTAGATTATTTGCTGGCTGAAAATAACATGCAGTACGGTGAAGTATCAGTAATTATAGGGCATGATGCAATGCTGAAAGAGCTAAACCGGGAGTACAGGGGCAAGGATGGGCCGACAGATGTTCTGTCTTTCTCATATCTTGAGCCAGGCGATGAAGTTTTTCCCGAAAGTGAAGATAAAACAATCGGGGATATATATATTTCTATCGACAGGGCCAGGGAACAGGCTGAAACAGCAGGCCATAAACTGGAACGGGAGATTTTTTTGCTGATAGTACACGGCATGCTTCACCTGTTAGGTTATGATCATGAAAGTGATGGGGATTCCATTGTGATGCAGGAAAAAGAGAAAGAGATTATCAGTCAGTTTTATATTGAATAAAGAGGGGTATTATTTCTGGTGTACAGGGTAATTAACAGTTTAAAAAATGCTTTCTTTGGCCTGAAATATTGTTTTTTCACCCAGAGAAATATGGTAATACATGCTATTTTTGGCTCCCTGATCATTGTTACAGGTGCTGCCTTTAACCTGGCTATGATAGAAATGATATTTTTACTTTCAGCAGTTTTTCTTGTTCTTGTTGCAGAAGCTTTTAACACCGCTATTGAGAAAACAATTGACCTGTATACAGAGGAACGCAATCACCTGGCTCATATTGCCAAAGATGTTGCTGCCGGAGCAGTTCTACTCACGTCAATCTATGCCGTAATTGTCGGTTTAATTATCCTTGGCCCGCCACTGTGGAATTTTATATCTGCATCTTTAAATTAATGTAAGTGCAGCAAACCCAATTATCCGTACTAAAGTGGTGATAGAGATGAAAAAAGAAACATTGCTTTCTTATGCCCGCGCCGCCCGTTTAAAGGCCTATGCGCCGTATTCAAAGTTTCTTGTAGGGGCAGCGCTGCTTACTGATGAAAATTTTGTGATAACCGGGTCCAATACGGAAAACGCATCTTATGGAATGACAGTTTGCGCAGAGCGTATAGCAATATTTACTGCAATTCATGCCGGTTGGCGAAATTTTATGTCGTTGGCTGTCGTTACAGATAGTTCCCCGCCTTCCAGCCCCTGTGGTGCCTGCCGCCAGGTAATATGGGAATTATGCGGCAATATTGAAGTAGTTATGGGTAACCTTGCCGGTGAGATGGTTACAACTTCATCACTCGAAATGCTTCCTAAGCCTTTTGGTGCTGCAGACTGGCAGGGCAACCCCGTCACCGGTGAAATGCTTCAGGCAGAAGATATATGGCGCCTGCCTGTAACTTCAAATCCCCTGGGCTATGTTCTAAACGACTACCCGGCTCCGCAGCAAATACCGGAGAATTATAAGGAATTATTATCTAAAATTGTTATTGATCCCGAGTTTGAAGATGGCCTTTACCGCCTGGATGAAGAAGAAAAAATCATAGTAATCTCTTATCTTCACCAGGCAAAGGGTTATACTTTGAAGGACAAGCGCAGCGGCAGGGGAAATGAAGTTTATGGCGTATTCGCCTGCCGTGCTCCATTAAGGCCTAACGCACTGGCCCAGTCTGTTGTGGAATTGGTAGATATTAAGAAAAATATACTGACCGTTAAAGGCCTGGATTTAATCAACGGCACCCCGGTGCTTGATCTAAAAACGGATTATCGCTAAGGGAGAAGGATTTATCAATGCACCGCTCTGGTTTTATCGCCCTAATCGGCAGGCCCAATGTCGGCAAATCAACTTTACTCAACGCCCTGGTTGGTGAGAAAGTGGCCATTATATCTGATCGGCCACAGACCACCAGGAACCAGATCAGGGCAGTATTAACCAGGCCGCATTTCCAGGCCATATTTATTGATACACCGGGGTTACATAAGCCGAAGCACATGCTTGGTTCAACCATGGTCCAGGTTGCCAGGAATACCATGCAGGAGGTAGACCTGATTTTCTTCCTGGTTGAGGCAAATGAGCCACCAGGCCCTGGAGATCAATATATTTCAGAAACACTTGCCCAGGTTAGCAGCCCAAAGTTTTTGATCCTCAATAAAATAGACCTCGTTAAGCAGGGTAGGCTGGAGGAAATCCGCAAGCTTTACCAAAACTTGTGTCCCTTTAAGGGTATTTTTGCTATTTCCGCCCTGAACCAGGTTGCCCTGGATCCGCTGCTGGATGCGATTATTGATTACTTGCCGGAAGGCCCGCAGTATTACCCGCCGGATATGGTAACTGACCAGCCGGAGCGGTTCATTGCAGCTGAAATTATTCGTGAAAAAGTAATACACCTTACCAGGCAGGAGATTCCTTTTTCTATTGCAGTGGTGATTGAGGAAATGAAACCCCGGGATAGCGGAAACCTGCTTGATATTCGGGCAGAAATATTTGTTGAGCGCAAATCCCAGGTTGGGATAGTTGTTGGTAAAGGCGGTCTCTTATTGAAGGAGGCAGGTTCCAGGGCCCGCCAGGAGCTTGAAGCACTGTTCGGGCAGAAAATTTTTCTCGATCTCAGGGTTAAGGTTAAGCGGGACTGGCGCAACCGCGAAGACGAACTCCGCCGCCTGGGCTATTAAAATGTCACAGCGGATGTTTAAGGCAGACGGGCTTGTGCTGCGTACCCGCCCCCTGGGCGAGGCGGATCGCCTGGTAACCCTCTTAACTGGGGAAGAGGGAAAGTTTGAGGCAGTGGCAAAAGGCGCCCGTAAAATGAAAAGCAAGCTGGCTGCCGGCGTGGACATATTTTCTTACGGCCACTATACTTTTCATCGCGGCAAAACCTGGCCGGTGATAACCAGCCAGGATTCAATTGAACAGTTTACCTGGTTTCGCGATAATCCCCAACTCTACCCTTATGGTATTTACATGGGTGAACTGGTAGACAGGCTTGTATCCGGAGAAGAGCCGTGCACCAGTACCTTTAACCTTTTGCTTGAAGGTTGGAGACTGCTTGGTTCCTGTGACGATAGCTATATAATATGCCGTTCATTTGAACTAAAACTGGCCCACCTGGCCGGTTACAGCCCCCATTTCCATTCATGTTCAGCCTGTGGCACTGCAGGGGCATCAAAATTCAGCCCCCGCCAGGGCGGGATGCTTTGCACACATTGCGCCAGTGCTGACGTTATATCAATCGACAAGGGAACAATAGCCATTGTAGAAAGATTAATTAGCGCTCCCTTATCCCAGGCCCATCTTATCCGTTTATCAGCTGGACAAAAGAAAACCCTGTCCCGCCTTACCAGCGCCTTTCTTGCTTATCACCTGGACCTGGGAGATATTAAGTCAAGAACCCTGCTAAAAGAATATAATACCTAAGCTGAAATAAATAAGATATAATAGAGCTTGGCAAAGAGATCTATTTTCTCTTATTTAAAATGCTTTTTAATCAAATCTTGAAGGAGGAATTAGCATGCGACGCAGCAAGGCAGCAGGTGAAATTATGCATGAAGGAATGGGTATTAGTTGTATATCTGATGCTGCTATCGACCGCATTCATGAAGCAACCCTGGAAGTTTTGAGACATACCGGGATTAAAGTTTACAGCGATGATGCCCTCGACATTTACCATGGCGGCGGTTGTATTGTAGATAAATCAAGCCGCACGGTTTATTTCCCTGCTCATGTATTGGAAGATTGTATAAATTCAGCTCCATCCAGCTTTATACTGGGGGCGCGCAACCCGGAACACGATTTTGTTATGGGGGGGAAAAGGGTTGGCTTTTGCAACTTCAGCTGTGGTGTCCAGGTAGTTGACTTGGAGACCGGTGCTATCCGGGAATCAACCAAGCAGGATACTGCCGATGTGGCCAAGCTGGTTGACTACCTTGATCAGTATGACATTCTTGATTGCCCCGTTGTACCCCGGGAAGTGAACCAGGAAGTTTTCTGCCTCCACAACTATGAAGCAATGGCTTCCAATACATCAAAGCACTGCAGCACGGCTCCGCACACTTTTCGCCATGCTGAGCTGATGATTGAAATGGCTGCGGCAGTTGCAGGCGGCAAGGATAAACTAAAGCAGAAACCGATTATTTCTGCAGATGTCTGCCCGCAAAGCCCGCTTTCCATAGCCCGGGAAACCTGTGAAACCATAATTGCTTATGCCAGGTATGATATACCGGTAA
>SLQM01000132.1 GCA_007131435.1 Syntrophomonadaceae bacterium | reverse complement strand
GTTCTGTTTTTCCAACACCGGTAGGCCCGATCATTATAATATTTTTAGGGATAATTTCTTCCTGCAGATCTTCCGGCAGTTTTTTTCTCCTGGCCCTGTTTCTAAGGGCTACGGCGACACAGCGCTTGGCATCTTCCTGCCCGATAATAAACCTGCTCAGCTCTTCTACAATTTCCCTTGGTGTATGTTCCCTGTCTGTCATCTATTAACCAGCAACCCTTCTAAAGTTCTTCGATCATTATAATATCATTCGTGTAGATACAAATTTCTGCAGATATTTTAAGCGCTTCTCCGACAATTTTACCAGGCGGGAGATCAGTGTTACGCAAAAGCGCTCTTGCTGCAGAAAGCGCGTACGGGGCTCCGGAGCCTACAGCAGCAATGCCGTCATCAGGTTCAATTACTTCCCCGGTTCCTGATATTAAGAGCAAGCATTCCTGATTTGCAGCAACCAGCAGGGCTTCCAACCTGCGCAACACCCGGTCTGTTCTCCAATCTTTGGCCATTTCTACTGCTGCTCTCATCAAATTACCCTGGTAAGATTCCAGCTTACCTTCAAACTTTTCACATAGCGTAAGCGAATCAGCTGCTGCGCCGGCAAAACCTACTATAACCTGTCCGTCATATAGTCGGCGAACCTTTTTAGCAGTATTTTTTATAATCGTATTGTTACCGAATGTTACCTGTCCATCCCCGGCTATGGCTACCCGTTCATCTTTTTTAACAGCCAGTATTGTTGTTGCATGGAACATAAAAAAACCCGCCTTTATATTTAATTTCGCGGAAAAGCAGACCTGTACACGTCCCGCAATCGCTCTTTTGTTACATGAGTATAAACCTGGGTTGTTGATAAATTTACATGCCCCAGTAGCTCTTGGACAACTCTTAGGTCAGCCCCGCTTTCTAACAAGTGTGTTGCAAATGAATGCCTTAGTGAATGAGGGGTTATACCGACTTTATATGAAACTTTGCGAATGTACTTCTGAAATATATATCGCAACCCTCTGTCACTTAAAGGACGACCCCAGCGGTTTAAAAATAGTTGATCATAAGTGTTAAAATCTTTATTTTTTGCTGCCAGTACGGGGCGTGCTTCATTTATATATTTTTCTATTAACGTGGCTGCAACTGTACCAACAGGAACTATTCTTTCTTTACGCCCCTTACCATAAACCTTGATCAACCTTTCATTCGACAGCAGGCAATTAACTTTTAAACCAATGGCTTCGCTGACCCGTAAGCCGGAAGAATAGATTAACTCAAGCATGGACCTGTCCCGAAGCCCGAGGGTTGTCCTGGGATCCGGTGCTTCTAAAAGCGCCTCTATTTCATGGTAGTAAAGAAACCTGGGCAGGTTTTTTTCCTGCTTTGGCCTTGCTACCGTAGACCACTTTCCTCCTTCAATTAAACCTTCTTTATGCAAAAAAAACAAAAAAGAACGCGTCGCAGATAATTTACGCGCTACAGTACGTCTGGTATAATTTTCTTCTTTTAACCATGCCAGGTATCTACGCAGGGTAAGGTGATCAACACCCAGTAAACTATCAACATTATCGTCTTGCAACTTTAAGAATTGCAAAACATCATTTCTATAGGCCTGAAGGGTCAGCGGTGACGCGTTTTTCCCTATTTCCAGGTAAACCATAAAGCGTTCGAGCAAATAGAATACGGTCACAGCACAACACCCTTCATATCCTAACACAACTAAACAAGCGTTGCAAGCGAATAGAAATGTTTTTTAAAAAATTCCAGCTATTCAAATTGGCAGTTATGGAGAGATATGTACAAATTGATTTAAATTCGAGAAAAAAATTTTCCAGGTGTTTGCCTAATACACTTTTTTAACTCCAGCGATAGCAGAATTGCGCTGGCTTCTGATGCTTTCAGCCCACACAACCGGATTATATTATCTAGATGCAAAGGCTGGTACGGGATTATATCCAACAACCGTTTTTCTACTTCAGTAAGATCCTGCCGGCTGTTATCAAGGCTAAGCTGGTATTCATTTTCACTGCCCATGTAGAGAGCATCGAGTATGTCAGCAGCAGATTCTACCAGGCCGGCTCCCTCCTTGATTAAGCGGTGGCACCCGCGGCTGTATGGGCTGCCAATGTTCCCGGGCACTGCAAAAACTTCACGATTTTGCTCCAGGGCATAGTTTGCTGTAATCAGGGCGCCGCTTTTCGCTGTAGCTTCTATTACTACTGTAGCTAATGATAAGCCGCTGATGATCCTGTTCCGCTGGGGAAAATAGTATGGCAGAGGTTCAGAGCCCAGGGGGTATTCGCTGATCACAAGGCCGCTGTGCTCAATTTCTTTTTTTAAATCTTTGTTTTGTGGCGGATAACATTTATCGAGACTGCAGCCCAGCACAGCAATTGTAAACCCACTGTTATCAAGAACTCCCCTGTGTGCTGCAGTATCTATACCAAGGGCCATTCCGCTGACAACAGTAAGGCCTTCTGAAGTCAACTCTTCCGCTAATTTACCCGCAGTTTCTTTACCATAAAAAGTGCAGCGCCTGCTTCCAACAATAGCAACAGCAGGTTTTTCTGCCTCCTCAAGATTTCCACGATAATAAAGAATAGGCGGTGGCAAAGGGATTTCCTTCAACAGGCTTGGATAACCGGGGCATTTCAGCGTAATACAGTTTACATTGTAGTTAAGGAGCCGTTTCCATTCATACAGGGGATCTATACTTTTTCTCTCACAGTCAAATTGATCAGCGCTTTTTTTTAATTCAACCAGTTTTATTATTTCTTCGGTAGGTGCTTCCCAAACTTTTCGCGGTGTTCCATAGCACTCAAGAAGGGTTGAAATCCTTTTTGCCCCGAGAAAGATAATCCTATTCAAAGCATTTAGATAGATAGCTGATTCGCAATTATTAACCCTGTCACTCATCTAGTAGCTTCGCTCCTGCGTCGGCCACTGATCAATTAAAAGCTTCTCCAGCAGGAGAACTGCATTTTTCAAATCGCTGCTGTCAACTATTTCTGAAGGCGAATGAATATAACGACAGGGTATTGAAATTGCCCCGGAGGGAACCCCTTCTCTTGAGATATGGATAGCACCGGCATCTGTTCCTCCCCTTTCCAGCACTTCCAGCTGGTAGGGAATATTATTCACCTTAGCTGTATCAATCATCAGCTTCCTGACCAGGGGGTGACATAGAACTGAACGATCCTTAACCTTTATTGCCGGACCCTTTCCCAGGGATACCTCCATGAGATGAGCTTTAGGTGTGTCGCCAACAAGGGTGACATCAACAGCTATTCCAAAATCGGGTTCATACCTGTAGGCCGCAGTTGTAGCACCTCGCAGCCCAACTTCTTCCTGCACAGAAAAAAGAAAACAGACTGCCTGCGGCAATTTCCGGGGAAGTCTGCGTAAAACCTCCAGTAAAACTGCACATCCCACCCTGTCGTCCATGGCCTTGGATATATACCTGCCACCTTCCAGGGCCCTGAAGGATTGATCGTAACAGGCCAGGTCGCCTATACTGACCAGCTTCGCAGCTGATTCCCTGTCAGGCTGGCCAATATCCAGGTAGGTTTTATTCCATTCAAGTTCACTGATCTTATCCAGCTTTTCGTGGTAAACTGTTCCTATTGTACCGTTTCTGAACCTAAATCTCTTTCCGGGAAGGCCATAGACCGATATACCCCCCACCGGGGCGATGCGGATAAACCCGTTATCATCTATGTGAGTTACAATTACACCAATTTCATCCATATGAGCTGAGACCAAAATTTTAGGAGCAGAGCCTTCACGTTCCAAAAACAGGTTACCAAGAACATCTTCATAAACCCGGTCAAATTTACCCTTTGCCAGGCTTTTAATCAGAGTGCGCACTTCATTTTCTTCTCCTGAGGGCCCAAATGCTTCAGTTAGCTCTTTTACCAGGTTATCCATATGCATCCTCCCTAAAAAGTTTATTGCTTAGATTCTAACCATGATTCTACAAGATTTTCTGCGGCTATTATATCTTTTTCCTGTATAATTCCCTGGGGGGAGTGGATGTAGCGGCATGGAATGGATAAAACAGCAGTTTGCACCCCTTCCCTGGACAGGGAGATGACACCGGCTTCGGTTCCTGAGCCTGTAAACTGGCGAAACTGGTAAGGGACACCGGCACTCTCCGCAGCGTTCACCAGTTCATCGCGCATTTCTTTTTTCACCATAACTGTGCTGTCCATGAAGCTGATTGCCGGCCCTTTTCCAAGGGCAGTTGTAATCTGTTCCTTTTCAGTCCCCGGCGTATCAGAAGCAGCTGTTGTTTCAATGACCAGGGCAGTATGGGGTTCTAATGTATATGCCGCTGTCAATGCACCTCTAGTTCCAACCTCTTCCTGGACTGTAAAAGCTGCACAAAAACTGCAGTTATTATCTTTAAGTAAAAGGTTTAATATAACCAAACATCCGGCGCGGTCATCAAAAGCTTTTCCCCGGTAAAAGCCATCGCCCAGCGACTCACAATTTGTATCAAAGGTTACATAATCCCCAATATTAATTTCTTTTTCGGCCTGCTCCCTGTTTTTAAAACCGCAATCTATATATAGTGTATCTTCATCAAAAGGTTTATTTTGTTCGCCTTTCTTTTGCAGGTGGATTGGCTTTGATCCGATAACACCCGGCAGTCCTGAATCGCCTACCCTGACTCTTTTCGCTATTAAAACCCGGTTATCTATACCACCTACCTGTTTGAAATAAAGCAACCCCTGCTTATTGATTGAAACAACCATCAGGCCGACTTCATCCATGTGCGCTGAAAGCATGATCGACCCCTTGCGGTTAACGCAGTTTTTATAGGCCAACAGGTTGCCCATTGTGTCTACAGTATAATCACATCCGCCCTGGCCTAACTTTTCAATCAGGTATTGACGGACAAGCTCTTCATTTCCGGAGACACCCCTTAGGTTGGATAGTTCAGCTAACAAGTTTTAAGCACCTCCAGAAAATCAGCGTTTACTGCGCTGCAAAAAGAGCTGATAATTTTTCCACAGGCAATTATATCTTCTAAATCTACCATTTCAACGGGAGTGTGCATGTAGCGCAGGGGAACTGACAACAGTGCCGTTGGAATCCCGGCCCTGGAAACCTGAAAAGCCCAGGCGTCGGTTGAACTGCTTCCTGGAATAGGTTCTTTCTGGCAGGGCAGGTAATTCGCCCTTGCTGTTTCTTCAATTTTGCCAGTTAAAATGGGGTGCAGGTTGGGCCCTACTGCAAGAGTAGGCCCTTTTCCCAGCTCAAAATAGCTTCCTTCTTTTAATCCCGGGGAATCGCCGAAGGTTACGTCCACAACAATAGCCAGGTCCGGTTTCAAGCCATAAGCGGCAGTAAAGGCTCCCCTAAAACCAACCTCTTCCTGCAGGGAGGCTATAAAGTAGATATCGGCAGTATGAATCAACCCCGACAGTTCAGAAGCTGCATAAACAAGTGCAGCTATACCTGCCCTGTTGTCTAAAGATTTGCCGGTAAGTTTGTTGTTGAAATTCATGGCAAGGGGTTGTTGTGCAAACTTAATTGTATCTCCAACGGATACCAGGTTTCTTACTTTTTCCTCAGGAATACCCAGGTCAATAAAAAGTTTATCGATGGGCACTATCTTTTTTCGTTCTTCGTCACTTAGCAGGTGCGGTGGGGTTGAGCCGATTACACCTTTAAGAACTTCTTTTGACTCGATTTCAACTGCCTGGCCGGGAAGAACCCGCGCATCTATACGATTAAGGGGAGAAAAACGCAGGAAACCTCCTTCTTCAATCTTTGAAACTACAAAACCAATTTCATCAATATGGGCAACAAGGGCAATTGTCATATGCTTTTCTGCAGCATTAGATTTTTTCAAGGCAAGAAGGTTGCCAAAACGGTCCTTTTTAACCTGGTCGACAAACTGCTTGAAAAAGGCAGCAGTTTCTTTCACGGCGGCATCTTCGCTGCCTGTGACTCCTGATACAGAAGAAAGATTTAGTAAAATATCCGTAATTTTTTCCTGATTCACAGCAGCATATACCACCCAATATTATTTTTATATAAACCGGTTTTTCATTTTATATTTTAGTAGCTTGCGATTAATGCATGGCCGGTCCATTTCCCTTTAACTGCTGTAATATTTCCCTGGCCTCTCCGAACTCTGGGAGCTCCCGGCATAAAAGGCCGTATTCAAGGCTGTCAACCAGGGCAATCCAGCTTGCTTCGATAATGTTTGGCGATACACCGACAGTTCCCCAGTTCATCTGGTCATCGCTTGATTCAATTAAAACACGGACCTGCGCTCCCGTCCCGTCAACACCATCAATTACGCGAACCTTGAAGTCTATGAGCTTTATCTTCTTCAGGGCGGGATAAAAACCTTCAAGCGCTTTTCGAAGGGCATTGTCAAGGGCGTTTACCGGTCCGTTACCCTCTGCAGCTGTATGGACCTGCTCGTTGCCGACACGCACTTTGATTGTCGCCTCAGAATAAAGCTCGCCATCTTCCCTTTTTTCAATAATCATCCTGAACCCTTCAAGTTTAAAGAGCGGTGTATAAGCTTTCATCATTTTTAAGATTAAAAGCTCAAATGAACCTTCTGCACCTTCAAACTGGTACCCGTAATGTTCCATCTCCTTGATCCGCCTTAATATAGTTGCTGTTTCCGGGCAGTCTTTATCGAGCTTAATATTATTTCCTGTAGTTTTAAGGCTGATATTGCTGCGGCCTGAAAGCTCGGATACCAAAATTCTGCGCTGGTTTCCTACCAGATCGGGGTTAGCATGTTCGTAAGTAGCAGGCATTTTGCTTACTGCATCAACGTGAATCCCGCCTTTATGAGCGAAAGCGTTAAAGCCTACATAGGGCTGTTGATCTGCAGGTGCGATATTGGCCAGTTCGGCTATGAAGCGGGAAAGCTTGGTCAAACCCTTTAACTGTTCAGGTGTTATAACCTCTATGCCCATTTTTAATTGCAAATTTGGTATTATTGTGCATAAGTTTGCGTTTCCACAGCGCTCCCCGTAGCCGTTGATCGTGCCATGGATCTGGGTAATTCCTTCCCGCACGGCAAGCAGTGAATTAGCTGTTGCCATTCCTGCATCATCATGAACATGAATGCCAAGAGGGGTCTTAACTTTTTCTTTTACCGCTGAGAGTATTGCACTTAATTCCCAGGGCATCAGCCCTCCGTTTGTATCACATAGGACAATTACATCAGCCCCGCCCTTTGCAGCGGCATCAATAGTGGCCAGGGCATATTCGGGATTTGCCTTGTAGCCGTCAAAGAAATGTTCGGCATCGAAAAATACTTCTCTGCCCATTGATTTTAAGTATTCAATACTATCCCGGATCATAGCCAGGTTTTCTTCAAGGGTGGTTTTTAAGGCATCGTGCACGTGGAAATCCCAACTTTTACCAAACAGGGTAACAGTTTCTGTCCTGGCTTCAATTAGCGCTTTAAGGTTGGCATCTTCCGAAGCGCTTACTCCGGGCCTGCGGGTACTGCTGAAGGCACATAGCCTGGCATTGGTAAACTTAATTTTTGCTGCACGCCTGAAAAACTCGATATCCTTTGGGTTTGAACCGGGCCACCCACCTTCAATGTGACTTATTCCCAGCTGATCGAGCTTCTCGGCTATCTTTATTTTATCGGTTACGGATAGAGATACCCCTTCCCGCTGTGACCCATCTCTTAATGTAGTATCGTATATGTCTATTTTTTTCATCAGTTCCCCCACTTGTATAAAGGAAAATAAAATTAATTGGTATTATACTATATCTATTCGCCGGGTGTCCAATAAATAACTTTTAAAAACCGCTGTCAAAATTAATTAACCTGTAGCATTCAGGGGGTAGTTCCCTCAGGAACTGGGATGGCCCTTCTGATACAGCGCCATAACTGCGGAAATCTTCCCTGTAAGTGACAAGATAAAGATATCGCTTGG
>SLQM01000161.1 GCA_007131435.1 Syntrophomonadaceae bacterium | reverse complement strand
CTGGTTATCCTGGTAGTGCTGTTTTTAACGCTATTATTTATTCTTTTTGTTATTAACCAGACGGCCCAGGTAGTAAATCTTGTTTCCAGTATCAATCCATTACTGGGGCAGGTAGTGCTTATACTGCTGCTTGTTCTTTACCTGGCAGCAGTTGCAGTCCCGCTGGTGGCTATTATTAAAAGGCCGGCGGCGCTTTTGCCACCCCGGGATACTGAAGGAGAAGCTTACCGGCTTTATCTAAAGAAGCTTGCTGAAAGGTTAAGAAAAAATACTCACCTGGAAAATAAAGATATAGATTTCACCAACATGGCTGCAATTGAAGAGGCGCTTAATAATTTAAACAGGAAAGCAGATGACCGGATCAAGACAGCAGCATCGAATGTTTTTATCATGACAGCCATATCCCAGTATGGCGCCCTTGATGCGATAATTGTAGGCCTTGCTCAATTCCGGATGATCTGGCAGGTAACCTTGCTCTACAATCAACGCCCCACCCTGCGTGAACTTGGTTATCTTTACAGTAATGTTTTTGCCACTGCCTTCCTGGCTACCAGGATTGAAAACCTTGACCTGCTCGAGGACCAGCTGGAACCGGTTATCGCTTCAATCATGGGCAGTTCTTTTTCTTCGATGACTCCTGCCTTAAACACTGCCGCCAATGTTATAACCAATTCCATTATCCAGGGCTCAGCAAATGCTTACCTGACCTTGCGGGTGGGGGTAATAACCAAGAACTACTGTGCTTCACTTGTTCACCCTGAAAGAAGTAACCTGCGCAGGGTAGCAGCAGTCCAGGCAGCGGCCCTGCTGGCGAAAGTGTTGAGCGAATCATCATATAATGTAACCAGGGCTGTAGTGAGAGCAACAGCGAAAACAGGTAAAAGGCCATTTCGCTATGGACAGGAAGTTGTCAGTAAAACATCCATGAAAACCTGGGAAGCAGGTAAGACGACCCTTCGCAAGAGTGAAGATTTATCTAAGCGCCTGGGCAGCGCACTAAAAGACGGTGGCCGGCGTTTCAAGCTTTTTTTTGTAAAGCCCGACCCTGAAGAATAAAAACCGGCAACTGTTAATGGTAAGCCACGCCAAAATGCTCAGGGGGGTGTTCTGATTGGCTATTCATGTGGAGCGGAAAAAAATCCGGTTTTACCCTGATTCTAAAAGGGTCATTGCCCGTTATTTCCTGCCCGGCGGAGAAGAGAGGGCGATAATAATTATTGAAAAAATCCTTGCCCTCTCAGATGAAGAAACCAGGTTTACCTTAAACCAGGTTTTAATTAATTTTGCCCAGCGGCACAGGAATATATCCAGGGTTTTTGAAAAGCATTGTGAACAGGTAAAGCATGTTATTGAAAGGCTTGACGTAGACGTGGCTAACCTCTCCCAGGAAAGAAAGCTTTTAATCGGCTCTTATTTTACCATGGAATATTCTATTGAATCGGCTGCTTTTTTTAACCCCTCCATTGTAGACGATCCTGATCAAACCGCTTTAGGTGAAGGTGAAAAAAGAGTGATAGTAAGTTTCAGGGCAACCGGCGAGGGTCATATTTCATCAATCGTATTTAGGAGCGGTATTATAGATAAGAATAATGATATGCAATTTAGCGATCCCGGCGACCTGGTAGATATACCGGAAGCGGTAAAAAAACATGTGTATGATAAAAAGGCTTTTCTAAAGAAACTCCATGAAATGAAGATCCAGAAAGAGCTTGTAGGGATGGTCATGGATCAACTTGGGGATCAATTTATATATGGCGAGCTGCAGGCCAGTATTGCCAACTGTATGAGCAATACCAGGTTATCCACAATTAAGAAGAAAGTAATTAATGATATTAACTGGCTGGCCAATTCGCATTATGAAATTACTTTTTCTCTTGATACGGCGCTTTCAGAACGGGTTATATTCCCAATATCCTATTCAGAAAGCAATGGCATCGAAGATGCAAGGTTTGTCAGGTTTACCGATGACGATGGGGATGTTACTTACTATGGCACATATACGGCTAATAATGGATTTACTATCTTACCAAAGCTGATTGAAACCAAGGATTTTTACCACTTCCGGATTATGCCGATAAACGGGGAATATGCGCAGAACAAGGGTATGGCGCTTTTCCCAAGAAGAATTAACGGCAAGTATGTAATGGTGTCCCGCCTTGACGGTGTAAATAACTATTTAATGATTTCAGATGATATTCACGTCTGGCATGACGCGATGATTATCCAGGAACCGCTTTATTCCTGGGAGTTTATCCAGATCGGCAACTGCGGTTCCCCTATTGAAACAGAAAAAGGTTGGATTCTGCTAACCCATGGCGTTGGCCCAATGCGCAGGTACTGCCTGGGAGCAACCCTCCTGGACCTTGAAGATCCGGCAATAGTTTTGGGGAGGACGAAGGAACCACTGCTCAGCCCCAATGAGGAAGAGAGGGAAGGTTATGTGCCTAACGTGGTATACTCATGCGGGGCCACGGTGCATAACAGTGAGCTGATCATCCCTTATGCCATGGCCGATTACTCTTCTACTTTTGCCTCCGTATCACTGGACGAACTGTTTGGTAAGCTGGTTTATTTTTAGCATTTAAAGAAAGGCGGGACTTCATTGTTTAAATGGACAGGTATCCAGAAACAAAGGTTGCAGGAGCTGGGAGCAGAAAAAGAACAGCTTGAAATGGCTTTTGGCGATAGCGCTGCAAGAAACAAGGCTTACCAGTCCCTGGAAAGTAAACTTGTCAGCAGGGGCAGGGAAAAGCTGCTTGATTACAGGGAAGCAATTAAAAGGCCGCTACTCCTGGATCTCGAAAATAGGCTGGCAAAAGCTTTAATTGACGCAGATTTTTCCCAGGTTGTTACTCCGATCCTGCTTTCCAAGGGGCTGTTGGCAAAAATGACAGTAACCGAGGATCACCCCTTGTTCAGGCAGGTGTACTGGGTTGATGACCGAAAGTGCCTGCGCCCCATGCTGGCTCCCAATCTTTACTATATCTTAAAGGATCTTTTGCGGCTATGGCCGCACCCGGTGAGCATTTTTGAAATAGGCCCCTGTTTTCGAAAAGATACCCAGGGCGGGGAGCACATGCAGGAATTTACCATGCTCAACCTGGTTGAGATGGGCCTTCCACTGGAAAGCCGTTCAGAGCGCCTGAAAGAGCTTGCTTCCCTGGTCATGGATAGGGCTGGAATAGATAACTACAGCCTGGAAACTGAAAAATCCGAGGTTTACGGCGAAACACTTGATGTCGTAAGTGGTGGGCTTGAGCTTGGCTCCGGGGCAGTGGGCCCCCATGTTTTGGATAATGAGTGGGGTATAGATGTGCCATGGGTTGGGATTGGCTTTGGGCTTGAACGGTTAGTTATGGTCGGTGAAGGCTATGCTAGCGTTCTTAGAGCCGGACGCAGCCTGACTTATTTAAACGGCACCAGGTTAAACATTTAATGCAATTTTACATCGGGCTCATCAACCTGATTTTCTTATTATACCGGCCAGTATTTGTGGATAGTCCGTTAGTATCGCCTCAATCTTATTGTTAACCAGGTATTCCATCTGTTCCGGGTCATTTACTGTCCAGGCGTAGGTAGGAAGCTTGTTCTTTTTAAATCCTGCAATAAGTTCGGGAGATTGCAGGTGATGGAAAAAGGGGTGAACTGAATAGCAGCCCAGGGACAAGGCGCGTTCCCACGGAGTTTCCATTTCTTCAAAGTACAGCATGCCGGTGCGGATATCCGGGTTAAGCTTTTTGCACCTTACCAGGCTTTGATGATTGAAAGATGATATGATAACCCTTTCTTCCAGCTCATGATCGGTTATGGATTTTAATACAGCTTTTTCAAGACCGGGATACTCTATTACACTGTTTTTTAGCTCAAGGTTAAAAAGCAGGCTGCTTTTTTTATACCTGGCAAAAAGCTCATCCAGGGTAGGAATTTTTTCACCTGCGAACTCTGCCGCAAACCATGAACCGGCGTCTAAGCTTTCCAAGTCAGCTAAACTATGATCGATTACTTTCCCCTTGCCCGTAGTGGTGCGCCCGAGGGTTTCGTCGTGAATAACGACAGGCACTTTATCTTTAGTCAATTGAAGGTCAAATTCAATGCCATCGGCCCCAGCATCCAGGGCCCTGTCAAAGGCGGCGAAAGTATTTTCTGGAGCTAATGATGATGCGCCCCTGTGGGCTATAACTAAAGTCTGCATGAATGGTCAACTCCTCCACATAATTACTGTTGCTCTGTGTTTATAGATTATCACGTGTTACTTATTTCAGTATCAATTATTCTTGAAGTCCCTTGCTTTGCGTGGGGCTTTGATTCTTAGCGGACCATAATCAGGGAATCAAGACGTTTTAGTTCTGAATTGGGCAATTCAAGCTCGGTGCCGATGATTCTGGCCAATTTTCTCATCCTATCTCTATATAAGAGGCTTTCACTGGCTTTCAGTTTTTGCTCGGATTCCCTGTAATGGGTAATATTTCGCAGTATGGTTGCAATAAAGCCCGGCTTGTCCTGGTAAGCAGTTATTTCATAACAGCTGTTGCACCTGGCAAGGCAATGATCGAAACAGGTTGGGTTGCCTTTATCATCTACAATGATGCTGTGATAAGCAAAAGGGTAAGGCAGGCTTTGCATTATTAATGTGCCGTTGTTAATTAACAAATTATATTTACCCCTAAAATTATTATTGAATAGGCCCTTTGATAAAGCATTTAATTACTGCAATCTGTAAAGATTGCTGGCTGTACTTATTAAAAAAACGGTAAGTCTATTGGGGGTTTATCAAACTCATTTAGTGCCAGGGCCAAATGGGAAATTTCACTGTAGAAAAGATAAAATGCCAGGCATTACTAATTTTAAGTTTTCGTGTGGTTAACCCTGTGTATACCGTTTGTATAGCATTCTATGCAGAAGATGTAAATCCTTTATATGACGAATAAATCCTTATATCTTATGAATGGTTATCTCTTTCTTAATAAAATAGTGTAGCAGATGTGATGTTAATGCAGTTGATGGAAAAAAAGAACTGTTCAAAATGCGAACAGTTCTTTTGGTATTAATTGTTTGTCGGATTAAAGCGCCCTGCGATAGATCTCCTCGTAAGCGGCAACTGTTAAATCGCGCGGGTTGCCGATAGTCTGTGGATCGTTGAAGGCTTCCTGGGCTAAACGGGGAATATCTGCTTCTGTAATTCCCATTTCCCGCAGGCGCGGAATGCCTATATCTTCGGTTAGTTCACGGCAGGCTTCAACGGCAGACAGCGCCGCTTCCCTTTCGGTCATGCCGAAAGTTGGTACCCCCAGGGCCAGGGCCATGCGGGCATATTTTTCCGGTTCACCCATCCAGTTGTATTCCATAACCGGCACAAGGGTTGAGCCTACAGCGACTCCGTGATGTACGGGGAATATGCCACCCATGGTCTGGGTCATGGCGTGCACTGCCCCGGCGCTTGCTGCCCCGTATGAAAGGCCGGCCAGCATGGAACTCATGGCCATGTAGTAACGGGCATCTATATCCTGGCCGTAGGCAACAGCCCGGCGCAGGTATTTCCCGGCGTATTCAATAGCCAGCAGGGCAACGGCATCAGTTTGCGGCTGGGCATAAGCACAGGTATAGCATTCGATAGCATGGCATAAGGCATCCATACCGGTTCCCGCGGTAACTTCTGCCGGCATGGAAAGGTGCAGCAGCGGGTCAACCAGGGCAAGGTGTGCGGCAATCAGCGGGCCTCCAACATTGAACTTGTATTCACGGGCCGGGTCGGTGATTACTGCCCACAGGGTAACTTCGCTTCCCGTTCCTGCAGTGGTCGGTATGCAAACCAGGGGAGGAACCCTTTTACTTAGCTCTTTTTTGCCTTCAGCGCATTCATATTCAAGGACCGGCTCTCCATGAGCTATTTCCACCCCTATAGCCTTTGCGCAGTCCATAGAACTTCCTCCGCCCAGGGCTACAATTCCGTCGCAGTCATTTTTCCGGTACATTTCAGTGCCAGCAGCGACTGTGGCAAGAAGCGGGTTAAATACAACCTGGTCGTAAATAACGTGGCTTACCGAGGCATCTTTTAGCGGCTTAATTATCATGTCCAGTAAACCGGCCTTTACTACCCCCTGGTCGGTTACGATTAGCGGTTTTTTTACCCCCAGTATTTCCAGCTCTCCGGGGAGGTGATTAACCGCGCCAAGGGCATGTTTCATCACTGTTGGTACTTCGAAATAGTGTAACTCCTGTAAATTTTTCACCACATAAAACCTCCTTAATCAGTTTCTATTTAATGTGCAGGAACCTGCACTAAAGCCGGCATATTATCCAGTCCCAGTTCTTTCAGCTTTTTCGGTGATGGTTGGCCTGAACTGTCCCAACCGCGAACCTGGTAGTACTCGTCAAGCAGTTGTTCGATATCCTGCAGGGTTACTATTTTACCTTCCTGCGGACCTGCGGGGAGAGGCTCTTCTGTAAAGCGTTTGGGCAAAGTATCATCAGCGCGGGTAAACCCTTCACGCAGGTTAAAAAGTTTCACCTGGTTCCAGATTCTTTCTCCCAGTTTCATCAGCTTATCAACATTCCAGGTATCACCGGTGGCAGCCTCAAGCATCTGGCAGTAAGTAGTATCTTTAATGCTGTAGGCGGCAAAATCGCATTTAACCAGGGTGTCAATTGCGGCAAGGTAATTTTGCAGGTGAGCGACGATCTCTCCCTTGCCTTCCAGGGCGTCGCGATCAACAGCTTCACCGTTCCACTCCCCACCAACCTCATAAAGAATGGGGAATGCTCTCTGGTGGCAGCCGCCCCTGTCGGCGGTAACCAGGGCAAGGGCCATGCCCGGAACGCTGCGCGGCCCCCAGGCGGGGCATTCAAGCCCCTTAATATGAACGGCAAAAGCACCAGAATTTTTACCGATTTCTTCTGCAGCAGCTTTAACTCCCCGGGCTAAAATATTACCCAGGCCTTCCCGTGAGGCAATAATATCGAGCAGGTATTCAACACAGGTGCTGTCGCCGAATTTTAGCTCATGTCCGCCTGTATCATCCCCTGAAAGGATACCTTTCTGGTAAGCTTCAATTGCAAAGCCAGCAACCCCGCCGGCAGACATGCCGTCTAAGCCCAGGGCGTCACATTTTTTGACCAGGTAGGCCACTTCACGAACATCGCTGATTCCAAGATTGCTGCCAATCATTGCGGCTGTTTCGTATTCAACAACATCGGTGATTAAGCCCTTGCGACGGCCCTTTTTAATCATGCCCACTTTCCCGCAGGCTATGGGGCATCCGGCGCAGGCTACACTGCGCAGCCAAAAATGTTCTGACTGGGCTTCAGCGTTTAACCCGGCAGCGCCTTCAAAACTGCCGTTATAGTAATTGTTTGTAGGCAGCAGCTGTTCATCATTGGCAAAGTCGATAGAGGCAGGTGTGCCAAAAGTGTTGAAACCGGCAGCTGTTTCATCTTCAGCCACTTCCAGGTATGCCTGGTCAACGGCTTTCTCAAAGGCCTCCGGGTCAGCGGGTCTAACCGCCTGGCTGCCTCGTAAAACAAGTGCTTTCAAGTTTTTTGATCCCATAACAGCGCCTGTTCCGGCGCGCCCGGCATGACGGTTATATTCACAGTTAACCAGGGCGAAAGATACCATTTTTTCACCGGCAGGCCCGATACAGGCTGTTTTAACAGTTTCATCTCCAAGTTCGGCCCGAATTTTTTCTACCGTGCTGAAGGTGTCAAGGCCCCAGATGCCGGCCGCTGAACGGATTTCAACCTTACTGTCACCAATCCAAAGGTAGCTCGGCTCAGGGGCGGCACCGGTGATGATAATACCATCGTAGTCGCAGAAACGAATTTCCTGGGCAAAGTGGCCACCAAAGTAGGAATCGGCAAAAGTACCGGTAAGTGGCGATTTCGTTACCACGCATCCGCGCATTGCCGGGGCCAGCGTGCCGGTTAAAGGCCCGGG
>SLQM01000099.1 GCA_007131435.1 Syntrophomonadaceae bacterium | reverse complement strand
GCGGCATTTCGCTGTTGACCTGCGCAATTACCAGGTCTGCATTTTCTACCGCAGCCCTGCTGATATCAAGACTGATTCCCAGGCTGCAGTAACCGTGTTCATCAGGAAGCGAAACCTGGACCAGGGCAACATCGACTGAAACCTGCTTGCGGCGGAAAAGTGCAGGCACTTCAGACAAGAATATAGGTGTGTAATCGGCCATGCCTTCATTTACAGCTTCACGGGTATGATGGCTGACAAAAAAAGAGTTCTGCCTGAAATTGTGTTTTAGCTTTTCATCATTATAGGGAGCAACACCTAAGGTCCAAACATGTAATATTTCTGTATCAAAGAACGCCTTGGGGTTTGATTCTACATATTCCACCAGGGTTTTTACCAGGTATTGCGGTTCGCCGCACCCGGTTGAAATAAAAATACGGTCCCCGGCCCTGATCTTACAAAATATATCGTCGGTCCGGCAAAATTTATCAGGATACTTTTTACGAAGGGCTTCCAGGCTCTCCAAGATGTTTTCACCATCCTTCGCCTAATTTTAACAATCCACCCTGATCTTTTCAACTGCAGATTAGATTAAAACATTTACAGGAAAAATGTTATAATTATAATATGTAAGATTAGTATAATTGAAATAGGAGGTTTTTTTATGAAGCTGTACCTAGATACGGCAAATGTTGAGGAAATCAGGCAGGCGGCTGATTGGGGGGTAATCAGCGGTGTAACCACCAACCCTTCCCTGGCTGCAAAGGAAGATGATGACTTTACAAAAATCCTGCCTTCAATATGTGAACTGGTTAACGGACCGGTTAGTGCAGAGGTTATTGCCCTGGATCACGAAGGTATGATTAAAGAGGCTCGTAAACTGGCCGGTATTCACAAACACGTGGTAGTGAAAATTCCAATTACGCCGGATGGAATGCAGGCAGTTAAAACCCTGTCATCTGAAGGCATTAAGGTTAATGTAACATTAATTTTCTCTGCCAACCAAGCCCTGCTCGCAGCAAGGGCCGGCGCTGCTTATGTTAGCCCCTTTTTAGGCAGGCTTGACGATATTGGTCACACGGGAGTAGCCCTTGTTCGCGACATTGTCGATATAATAGACCTGCATGAACTAAATACGGAAGTAATTGCAGCTAGCATCCGCCATACCGAGCATGTTCCTGCCGTAGCCCTGGCGGGAGCGCATATCGCTACAATGCCTTTTAAAGTTCTAAAGCAGATGTTCAAGCACCCGCTGACCGACCTTGGCATTGAAAGCTTTATAAATGACTGGAAAAAAGCTGATAAAAGCTTTAAGTAAGGCAATGATTATCAGAGTAATAAAAAGCAGGCCCCGATTTTTAGGCCTGTTTTTTATTATTATCCTTACTGCCAGTTCCATCACGATTTTCTAAATACACGCTGCGGCTGGGGAAGGCAACAGATACCCCTTCATCCTCCAGGATTTCCATGATCTTATAATTAATTTCTTCCTTAACTCGCATGAACTCTCCCCAGTCTTTTGTTTTAGTAAAGTAAAAAATGAGTATATCCAGGCTGCTTTCATTGAAATTGTCAAAGCGGGCAAAAATTGAACCTGGACGAACATCAGGATGATTTTCGATTAATTCCTTTATCCTTTGTATACATACTTTAATTTTTTCCCGGGGAGTAGTATAGGTTACGCCGAGGTGGAATGAAACCCTTCTCTTTTCCATTCTGGTCCAGTTGGTAATTGCTTCATTGGCAACTACAGAGTTCGGAACGGTAACCAGGGCATGGGCAAAGGTGCGCACCTTGGTGCTACGAAAAGTCATCTCCTCAACAGCCCCTTCCACGCTGGGAGTTACTATCCAATCTCCTACAGCAAATGGCTTATCCAGGATAATTATAATCCCCCCGAACATATTGGCAATCGTATCCTTTGCCGCCAGGGCAAAAGCAAGGCCGCCAAGCCCGAGCCCGGCCAGGAAACCGCTGACATCATAATTCCATTCCTGGGCAATGATTGTAATTGCCAAAGCTATTACAATGAATCGCATAATTTTAGTTATAAAATCGGTAATCACCTCTTCTAGTTCAAGCCTATCGCCAATCTCCCGAAATATATTACCACCAACCATGTTGTAAAAGCCCCAGGCAATAGTGATAATTATTGCTGACCTTAAAAGATTTAATAATACCGGATCCATCGAACCGGGCAGGGGCAGATAGGCTAAAGCAAGGTAAAAACCGATAACCAATATTAAGAATTTTAAAGGGCTTTCAAAAGCCAAAACCACTGCGCTGTCAACCCCGGTTTTTGTTTTGCGGGTCACTTTTAAAACAATTCCGAAAATAAGGCGGGTAAAAATATTCCTGATCATCAGGGATAACAACACAATGGCCAGGGCAACAGCCAATTGCCACCAAATATTATCGCCTATCAAAATTGCTTCAATGAATCGACCAATACTATCAAACAATTACTACACCTCCAAAAATACTTTATTACTACACTCTTTCTTCGATTAATCATACTATCCTGCAAATTAACAGGGTTATGATGACTCAGTTCTTCTAAAAAATGGTCTAAGCAATGAGAATCAGATATAATAGTCAAAAGCAGTAATAGTTTATAGGAGCATGTCCATGAAATATAAAAAATGGTTGAGTTTTCTTTTCCTCATTCCTGTTTTCTTCATTGCCTCGGCTTCCTATTACCTGTTGCAGGATTTCGGCACTTATTATGAATACAGCCCGGAACCGGCGAAAATGATTAAACCTGCCCACCTGCTTGATGACTATGGGTATGCAAGTTATCAGCCCTTAGTCCTGTATCCAATGCAATCGGCGCCTGGCGATTTTTTAATCATCGAAACCGCTTCACCTTTTACCGGTGACGAACTGACGATAAGCTTTGATTTTCCCGGAACTGTTTCTTCCATCTATCAACCTGGCAACCTTTTATATGCTGTGGTTGCAATCAGTTATGAAGCATCTCCAGGCCGGTATGAAATTACAATTTCTCAGCAGGGCGATGAAAATATTTATATTAACACTGAGGTTGATATAATCGATAAAGAATTCAGACTATCCCGCTTCAGCATGCCTGCCAGCCGTACTGAAGGGTGGACAGCTGCCCGACTGGCTGAAGACAGGGAAAAAGTCCGAGCTGCACGCAGCACTACCGTACCTCACCCACTCTGGATTCAAAAATTCATTCACCCTCTTGATGTAAGAGTATCATCCGAATACGGGGCTATCCGTATTATTAACGAAAACCCTCCACGCAGGCACAGCGGCATTGACCTTGCAGCAGATGAGGGGGCGCCGATAATTGCCCCAAATGATGGCATTGTCAGGTTGGCTGAATTTCTGCTTTCTGGAGGCAACACTGTGATCATCGATCATGGTTTAAATTTATCGAGTACATATATGCACCTGCATGAAATATATGTTGAAGTAGGCCAGGAAATTAATCGTGGGGATACATTAGGCACAGTTGGTATGACCGGTTATGCTACCGGGCCTCACCTGCACTGGGAGGTTAACATAGGCCAGGTACCGGTTAACCCGGAACAGCTGCTGGACAACGACCTGCTTTGGATCCCACCCGCATACATTAATACACTTATCGATAGCAATAATTAACTATATTATATATTTGATTAGCTTGTGCATGGAAAAACTTTAAGATCATTTACTAAATTCGTGATACAATAAATGCTAAAAAAGAGGTGATTAAAAATGCTATCCAAAAAAGCATTAAGTATTTCTCCATCACCAACCATGGCCATTGACAGCAAAGCAAAAGAAATGAAAAGCCAGGGAATTGATGTTATAGGCTTTGGCGCAGGAGAACCCGATTTTGACACACCTGCCCACATCAGGGATGCAGCCATAAATGCAATTAATGAAGGCCATACCCGCTATACACCGGCAGCAGGCACTCCTGAGCTCAAAGAGGCGATCTGCCGTAAGCTTAAACGAGATAATAACCTTGAATATTCTCCAGCCCAGGTAGTGGTAAGTAATGGCGCCAAGCATTCGTTGAGCAATGCCTTCACCGCCATCCTTAATCCGGGTGATGAAGTATTAATACCCATCCCCTTCTGGGTCAGCTATCCTGAAATGGTAAAATTAAGTGACGGGATTCCGGTCCCTGTAGAGACAGATGAAAAAAATAGCTTCATAGTCACCCCTGAAGACCTTGAAAAAGCTCACAGTAAGAAAACCCGGGCCCTTGTTTTAAACAGCCCTTCTAACCCAACCGGTCAGATATGCAGCGAGAAACAGCTGAAAGCGGTTGCAGATTTCTGCCTGGATAAAGAAATATTTATTATCTCGGACGAAATCTATGAAAACCTGGTTTATGGCAGCCGCAAACACTACAGTATAGCCGCATTCAACGAAAAGGTTAAAGATTTAACCATCCTGGTCAACGGCGTTTCGAAAAGTTATGCCATGACCGGCTGGAGAATAGGGTACACAGCATCTTCAGCTGAACTGGCCAAGGTTATGGCTAATGTCCAAAGCCATACCGCATCGAATCCGAACACCATCGCCCAGAAGGCAAGCCTTGCTGCACTTGAGGGACCGCAAAACTGTGTTGAGGAAATGCGATTGGCTTTTGATGAACGCCGCAGGTACATGTATAAAAAGGTGATGGAAATACCTTTACTGGATGCTCTCGAGCCTGAAGGTACTTTTTACATGTTTGTTAGCATGGCCGGGGCAATCGGCAAAAAAGCCAATGGCATAATAATCAACAGCAGTGATGATTTTGCAGCGCTGCTGCTTGAAAAACAGAAAGTCGCAGTAGTCCCGGGAACAGGTTTTGGTGCACCCGAATATATGCGACTTTCCTTTGCCACCTCAATGGAAAATATTGTTGAAGGGCTAAAAAGAATTTCTGCATTTATAGAAGAACTAAACTAAAAGAATAAAAGAAAAACATTTGGTGCTTACAGCAAATAATTTTTACTCGCATTAAGCATTAACAATAGGAGGTTTTCAATTGTACGACGTTGCAATAATTGGCGCAGGCATCATAGGAACATCGATAGCCAGGGAGCTTTCGCGATACAACCTGAAGGTAGTATTAATCGAAAAGGACAGTGACGTTGCCAACGGGGCAACAAAAGCAAACAGTGCCATAGTCCATGCCGGTTTCGACCCCGAACCGGGAACCCTTAAAGCTAAACTAAATGCAGAAGGCAACAGCCTTTATGAAAACTTGTGTAGTGAGCTTGACGTTCCTTATCACCGTACAGGATCCCTTGTAGTCGCCTTTTGTGATGAAGAAATGAAAACGCTGCACCAGCTTTATGAACGAGGGTTAGAAAACGGTATCCCGGGCCTTGAAATCCTGGAAAAAAATAAACTGCATCAAGTTGAGGAAGGTTTAAATGAAGAAGCAATTGGAGCGCTCTATGCGCCAACGGCAGCTATTACCGATCCCTACCTGCTCTCTATCGCTTTGGCCGAAAGCGCAGCCGCTAATGGGGTTGAGATTCTCTTTGACAGCCTTGTCAGCAGCATAGCAAAAATAAAAGCCGGCTTTGTGATCGGCTGTAATGGTAAGAGTATCGAAACAAGCTACATTGTTAACGCTGCCGGCCTCTATGCCGACAAAATAAACGAAATGGTTAACCCGCCGGGGTTTAAAATCAACCCAGTGCGCGGTGAATACTTCCTATTGGATAAAAAAACCGGGCGTTATGCAAAGCATGTCCTCTTCCCCTGCCCAACTGACCTCGGAAAAGGAGTGCTGCTAACCGCCACCTGCCACGGCAACCTCATTATCGGACCCAACGCAGAAAAGGTTGACTCTCCGGATGCAACGGAGACAACAGCAGCCGGTTTAGCTTATATTCGTTCCAACGCAGAAAAGTTAAAGAAAAACCTGCCCTTTGATGAAGTAATTACATCATTTAGTGGGCTTCGCGCCAAAACAGACCACGGTGATTTTATTATTGAAGAATCAAATGAATCCCCGGGATTCATCAACGTTGCCGGAATAGACTCCCCCGGACTTGCTGCAGCACCGGCAATTGCCCTTTACGTAACCCGTATTCTGGATCAAATCACGGGGGGGTTGGAAGAAAAACAGAGCTTTATACCGAGGGTAAAAAGCCATACACCGTTTATGTACCTGGATAGGAAAGCTAAGGATAAGCTAATAGAAGAAGATCCCCGCTTCGGCAGGATTATCTGCCGCTGTGAAAATATTACTGAAGGTGAAATAGTTAAAGCAATAGAAGGGCCGGTAGGAGCACGCACTGTAGATGGAATAAAAAAAAGAACCAGGCCCGGTGGCGGGCGCTGCCAGGGAGGGTTCTGCGGGCCTCGTGTAATGCAGATTATTGCCAGGGAACTGGGAATGAACCTGCCAGATGTAATGAAAGATAATCCTGGATCTTATATCCTAACGGGCACAACAAAAGATAAACGCATAGAGTTACGCGAAAGCGGACCTGTAGGTGAATGCCTGCCCTATACCGGTGGCCTTACACTTGAAGAGGGTGCAAAAGAGCTATATGACCTGGTAGTTGTAGGCGGCGGCCCGGCAGGTATGGCTGCAGCAGTCGCTGCCAGGGAACAGGGCATAGAAAATATTTTAGTTATAGAGCGTGACCATGAGCTGGGAGGAATTTTACAGCAATGTATACATAACGGTTTTGGTTTACACCAGTTCAAGGAAGAACTGACCGGGCCTGAATATGCGGAACGCTATATTGATATGCTAAAAGAGATGGGCATTAGCTGTAAGCTTGACACCATGGTATTATCCGTCAGCAAAGATCGCGCGGTAACTTTTGTCAATACTGCTGACGGTCTGACCACGGTCCAGGCAAAGGCGGTTATACTCGGAATGGGCTGCCGTGAAAGAACCCGCGGTGCAATTAACATTCCCGGCAGCAGGCCGGCAGGCATTTTCTCCGCCGGAACAGCCCAGCGATTTGTAAATATTGAAGGATACATGGTTGGAAGAAAAGTAGTTGTTTTTGGGTCAGGCGACATTGGCTTAATTATGGCCCGGCGCCTGGTTTTGGAAGGGGCAGAAGTTGTTGCCGTTATTGAAAGAAAGCCATACTCTGAAGGCCTTGTTCGTAATTACGTGCAGTGTGTTGAAGATTACGGAATCCCCATGCTGCTTCAGCATACCATTGTTGATATTAAGGGCAAGAACCGGGTTGAAGGAATAACTATTGCTAAAACTGACCCTAAAAAAGAACCGATTGCCGGCACGTACCGCGATTTAGAATGTGATACAATCCTTTTTTCAAGAGGCCTGATACCTGAAAATGAGCTTTCCAAGGGAGCAGGCATTGTTCTTGACAGGTCCACTGGCGGGCCCGTGGTAAACGAGGCCATGGAAACTAGTGTAGAGGGAATATTTGCCTGCGGTAATGTAGTCCACGTTCACGACCTGGTTGACTGGGTCTCCATGGAAAGCTGGAGGGCAGGCATAGGTGCTGCAAAATTTATTAAGCGCTGTGAAGATAAAAAAGAAGTCGGCGGTTTTACATTTATAACAAAACCGCTAAATGCCATCAGCTATATCGTTCCCCACCAGGTTAGAACGGGGTTAATGGATGACACAATTGAACTTTACATGCGTGTCAGTGGCCAGCATAAAGATACAGAGCTGCTTTTAAAAGCTGGCAAGAAGGAAGTAAAAAAAGTCAAAAAGGAAGTTCTCTTTCCGGGAGAAATGGTCAGCATTAAACTGAACAAGGCAGACCTGCCTGCAGAACCTTTTAAAGAACTATCCATAGAACTGGTTAAGGGAGAGACAGAATAATGAAAGAAAAAGAAATTGTTTGTATCCTCTGCCCATTGGGCTGCAAAATGCAGGTTAGTGAGAAAATTGACGAACCCGGAGAGCTTAAGGTTCGGAGCATTCAGTGTAAAAAGGGTAAAGATTATGCATACGAAGAATATTATAACCCTACCCGCACGCTTACATCAACTGTAGCCATTCATAACACCCCCCTGCCCAGGCT
>SLQM01000060.1 GCA_007131435.1 Syntrophomonadaceae bacterium | reverse complement strand
ATGCTGATACTCAAAAATCAATATAAATTTGTTTTATAGGAAATAAAAATTGAGGGCGTTACAAAAACAATCAATATATACTTTTTTCTTGGCCTGTTTCATGCGGGTCAAGATTAGGATAATCGGAATGATTTCATCAAAAATACGTCAGGCAGGCAGAATTCTTGAAAAAAATGTTGATCGTACTTTTTACGAGCTTTTAGAGAAAATGGAACGTGAACTCACCCAAAAAGGTTTGCCAACTGATGTAACTGAAGAAATCGAAAAAAAATACCAGGGCGCCAAGGATGATAAAAAACGCGAACTATTAAATAAGCTGCGCAGCAAAATGGGCAGTTAATAATATTTTTGATTCATCTTTCTAATTTGCTTTGACTTATTGTGACTGCTCCAGAACGGCATCTTTTAAACGCTTCATTTTTAAATCTGCTTCTGCTTTATCAGCTGCACAAACGGATAAGTAAAATTTAACCTTTGGCTCAGTCCCAGAGGGACGAACGGCAAACCACGATCCGTCTTCCATGCTGTAATGTAATACTTGTGATTTGGGCAAAGTTATTTCTTTCTCCTGGCCCGTCATTAAATTCCAGGTTCTACCCGCTTCGTAATCTCTTTTTTCTATAACTTTAAAACCGGATAGATCAGCAGGTAAATCTTTATATACCGCCAGATATCGATCTGCTTCGGATATATCTTTAAGTTCTAAGGTGAACAGGTCTTCAAAGTGATAACCATGATGCTGTTGGATCTGGTCCAAAACCTGTAACAAATCTCTTCCCTGCTCTTTATAGTAAGCAGCCATCTCTGTAATTAAAAAAGATGATATGGCAGCATCTTTATCCCGGACAAAAGTACCTGTAAGAAAACCGCAGCTTTCTTCGTATCCAAAAACAAAGTTTGGATAACCTGCCTCTTTGAATTCTTTAATCTTTTCCCCAATATATTTAAACCCGGTTAACGTTTCAAAAGTCTGCACGCCATACAGAGCTGCAACTTTTTTTCCCAAATCACCGGTTACAATAGTTTTAACCATTACTGGATTTGATGGTAAAGCTCCTTTTTTTAGCAGGTTGCTGCATAAATATTCTATCAGTAGAGCTCCAACCTGGTTGCCATTTAGAATCTTATAGTTACCTGAGCTATCTCGGACAGCAGTGCCAACCCGATCACCATCAGGATCAGTAGCTAATACCAGGTCTGCATCAACATTGCGTGCCTTCTCCAGGGCCATATCCAGGGCAGCAGGATCTTCCGGGTTGGGAACCCTTACTGTTTTAAATTTAGGATCGGGGTCTACTTGTTCTTCAACCATTGTTAATTCAATACAGCCCATGCTGTTAAGCAAAGCCGGAATATGGACCATACCTGTTCCATGCAGGGGAGTAAATACAACTTTAAGGCAAGATTGCGGTTTGCTTAGGGATAATGAACTAACCTTTTCCAGGTAGCTTTGATCAATAACCGGATCAATCATTTCCAGCAAGCCCTGTTCGGAAGCCTGTGTAAAAGTGATAGTTTTTACGTCTTCAAAAATATCTACCTTCTTGATAGCTTCTATAACATTGTCAACCAGGGGGCTAACAGCCTGGCCGCCATCTGGACCATAAATTTTATAACCATTATATTCGGGAGGATTATGACTGGCTGTAATTACAATTCCTGCTGCACATCCCAGTTCCCTGGTGGTGTACGAAAGCAAGGGTGTGGGACGAATACCTTCAAAAAGCATTGCTTTAATTCCATTTGCAGCAAGTACACGGGCTGCCGCTTCTGCAAGTTGAGATGACTGCTGTCTTGTATCGTAAGCGATAGCCACCTTCATTAGCCCAACGGCCCGATCAATGCCCGGAGGCGCTGAAGCGGGTGAAGAAGCTTTATAAAGAGTCCTATTACTACTGTCAATAGCGTTGTCAGGGTTAAGACTGTTTAAATAATCAGCTAAACCCTGTGTAGCCCTGCTGATTGTATAACAATTTATTCTGTTAAGCCCCGGTCCCAGCAACCCCCTCATTCCACCAGTGCCAAAAGCAACTTCCCGGGTAAAATGGTTATCGATTAACTCCTGGTTGCCGCGCATTGCCTCAAGCTCATTTTTCATATCTGGATCAAGTTCCGGATAACTAATCCAACGGTTATATTGAAAATCTGAACTTCCTTGATCCTGCTTGTAGCCTTGATCGGTATCATCGGCAACTGCTTTACTACCAGATCGGCCATAATCGTCCTCATACCGAATGATATCATCTTCACCTAAGTAATCACCGTTTTGTACTTCAATAATTGTAAGAGGTTCTTCACGCATATTTTCCATGCGGTGACGAGCGCCTTTGGGAATAAAAATACTTTCCCCTTTCTTAACTACTATCTGCTCATTATTCCTGGTAACAAGCGCTTCACCTTTTACAACAACCCAGTTTTCGGCTCGGTGTTTATGGCTCTGCAGGCTCAAACGCGCGCCCGGGTTTACATCTATACGCTTTACCTGGTAAGTATCTTTTAATTCAAGTGATGTATAGCTTCCCCAGGGTCTGTACACGGTTCTATGTTCCCTGGCTTCTGGTGCATTTTCAGCCTTCAACCTGTCAACCACTTCTTTTACATCCTGTGTCCTCCTACGGTTACATACAAGCACAGAATCTTCTGTGTCAACAATAACCACGTCCTGAAGCCCTACCGCACTAACCAGGCGTGACTTAGAAATTATAAGGCTATTCTTGCTATCAACAGATATTACCCGTCCCTGCTGGTAATTGTTAAATTCATCCTTTAAAGCAACCTGGTGGTAAGCTTCCCAACTGCCCAGGTCACTCCAGCTAATGCTTGTCGGTATTACGGTAACTTTTTCAGTTTTTTCCAGTATACCGTAATCGATAGATGTTTTTTCCATTTCATGATACAGGGATTCCAGGTTAGTTAACCCTTTATATTCAATGTTGTTTAGAGTTTTATACATCCTGGGAAGAAGTTTTTCATACTGCTTTAATAATGCGCCTACCTGGAACACAAACATACCGCTGTTCCATAAATATCTCGGGTCCTCAAGATAAGCTTTGGCATTATGGAGATCCGGCTTTTCTACAAACTTATCAACGCGATAGGTGCCTTCCATAAGCTTATCCCCACAACGAATATAACCATAACCTGTCTCGGGATAAGTTGGCCTTATACCAAAGGTTACCAATCCGAAGGCCCTGGATGCAGCCTCACCGGAACGCAAAAGCGAACCGAAAGCATCAATATCGGGTATAAGATGGTCAGAAGGCAGGACAGCCATATTCACTTGAGAACCCGCTTCATATTTTAAATAGCCCGCAGCCAATCCAATGGCAGGAGCGGTATTGCGCGCTTCAGGCTCTTCAAGCAGTCTAACCGCATTGAAACCAATGCTGTCAAGTTGACGCCTAATCTCACCAGCCTGATCAATATGGGTTACGACAATAATCTTTTCTGGCGGAATAGTTTTAATCACTCTTTTGACTGTTGCCTGGATTAAGGAAAAATCATCTTCAACTTTATCTCTCCCACCTGTCACGGGAAGCGGCATAAATTGTTTAGGATATAGTTCACGGCTTATAGGCCACAAACGGGTTCCACTACCTCCAGCCAAGATTATTGCATACATAAAAATCACCTCGTATATTTTTCATCTAGAGTCAGGATTTAATAACCAGCTGCCGATCTTGCTGGAAAAGCCCCTGGTGAGCTACCAGGTGAATCCTGTGCAGGGCAAGTAAAAGCGAGACTGTCGATTCAGCCCCCTGGTTTTGATTAATTCCACCTGGTTGTAAACCATCGAAACATGCTCCACTGGAAAAATCGTATAACGATTGACGAACATCGTTACTGCCGAAAAACCAGTTGAAAGCCCATTCCATTTTTCTAAGCCACTCATCTTCGCCCGTTAAGACAAATGCCTGGTAACAGGCATCTACAAGAGCTGCAGCATCTACAGGCTGCTGATCGTAGCGGGCATAGTCACCATTACGCTTATACCATCCATCATTACCGACCAGGGAAAGGTTTTCTCCTTCAGGGCTGGTCTGAATATCAATTAACCACTGTAAACTTTTTAAACCGGTCTCAAACATCTCCTCAAGCTCTAAATAGCTTCCAGTAACTATTAAAGCTTGTGAAATACGGGCATTATCATAAGCTACTATATCTTCAAGCCAAAACCATTTGTCATCAGCCTTGGCATTAAACAGGACCATTAATTTCTCACATAATTCCTGCATAATTTTTCGAACCTTGGTATCTCCTCCAAAACGGCGCAGGTAGTAGTTTGCCCCTATAGCGGAGAAAGCCCAGGCTCGTGGTGAAGTAAATAATAAAGGTGTATCGATTATATTTTTAAACAGGCGTGTAGAAAGACCAAGCAGTGCATCATTTGGCGGGTGGGCAATTGCATACCCAAGCGCCCAGATTGTCCTGGCATGGCTGTCTTCTGAACCTATCTCTTCAAGCCAGTTACGGTTATAATCCATGAAATTTCGCATCCGGTTATTTTTTTCATTATAGGCATGATATAAAAAAGCCAGGTATCTTTTCGAAAGCGGAATTACTCCTTCATCTTTAAAAAGACGCCAGTTCATTACCGTGGCAATCAAACTGCGCGCATTGTCATCGGAACAATAGCCATGATTCCTGTCAGGCACAGAAAATACTGCATGCTGAAGTATACCGGTGTCATCTGTTAAGTGCCGTAAATGCTTTAAGCTTATATCAGGAAGTATAGCTCTTTCTGTAACGTCCGCGCTTTGCACATTCTGAGAAAACATTTCGCTGTAGCTAAAGCGGGCCTGTTCAAAAGCAGCTGCATAGCTGCGTGCTACTTCTTTCCAAATCATTTGCCTCCCGTACTGGTAAGAACTCTTGCGCATCTTATTACGCAGCGCTTCATCGCTCAACAGGTTTATAATACATTCAGCCAGGGATTCGCTGTCACGGAAGGGGACCAGGCATCCTCTCTCTTCAGCCAGTAGCTCTTCTGCATAAATGTAAGGTGTTGAAACAATTGCCTTACCGCAGGCCAGGGCGTAAGCCAGGGTTCCTGAAGTGATCTGATCACGGCCCAGGTAAGGTGTAATATATACATCAGTTGCAACAAGAAACTGGACAAGCCTTTCAAGGGAAACATACTGGTTGTAAAAGGCAACATTATTCTCCAGTCCCTTGTCGCGGACCATTTTTTCAAGCGAGTGCCTGTACTCTTCACCATGACGTCTTTTAACTTCCGGGTGTGTAGCCCCGAGAATAATATATAGCGCATCAGGATGTATTTCTACTACTTTTTCCATGGCCTCAACGGCATACTCAAGGCCCTTGCTTGGGCTTAGCAGGCCAAATGTAAGCAGCACCTTACGTCCTTCTGCCTGAAATTGATCTTTATAATAAGATGAGTCAAGAAAAGGCACATCAGGGGCGCCGTGGGGTATAAGGTTTATCTTTTCATCCGGTATTCTATAGATGCGTGTCAGAATATCAACAGCTGCCTGGGCCATAACAACAACCGATACTGACTGTTCGCAAATCCTCATCATGGTCTGCCTCTGCCCTGGTGAGGGGTTCTCCAGCACCGTATGAAGAGTTGTGACAACCGGCTTTTTCAGTCCGGCAAGCAGGTAATTAATATAATTGCCATCTTCCCCACCAAAAATACCATACTCATGCTGAACTGAAACAGCATCAACTGGAGAGTGGTTTATGAAGTCGGCTGCGCGCTGGTAATCATTGCGATGCTGATCGCGGATATGAAATGTCACTTCGCGGTCATAGTTATAAGATTCTTTATTATTATTTAGGGCTATCACCTCAAAATTACTCTGGTCACCGTTTACTTCACCATTGCTGTAGAGACCTTTCATGCTGTTCAACACGTCTGAGCAAAAAGTAGCTATTCCACATTTTCGCGGAGGGTAAGTAGATATAAAAGATACTTTCACCGGGCGAAGAATTTTTCCAGGATACATATTATTCACCTCAACCTTATTTGTTTATAAATAATTAAGATAATATTTTATTGTAGGCTTCTATGTAGCGATCGACCATTAGGTCAACAGTAAAATTTTCTTCAACACGGTTACGGCATTTTCTGCGGTCTATCGACTTTAAGCAGGTCAGAGCATAGCGGGCTTGATCAAGATCGTCAACTAAAAAACCTGTTTCATTATCTACAATTAGCTCGGGCATTGAGCCCCTGTTAAAAGCTATTACAGGTGTTCCGCAGGCCATTGATTCTATTACACTAAGGCCAAAGGGCTCATCAAAATTAATGAGGTGCAGCAGCGCAAGTGCACCGCCCAGGACTTCTCCCTTGTCATCCGGGCCAACGGGACCTACATAACGAACTTGATCACCATCAAGGTATGGTTTAACATAGCGATCAAAATAAGTTTGATCCTGGATTATTCCGGCAATTACCAGCGGCAGGCCAACCTGCTTGGACAGGCGTATAGATTCATAAACTCCCTTATCATGATGTATCCGCCCAAAAAAGAGCAGGTATCTATCTGGCTTATCCCTGTAAGGATATTGCTCTGCTGGAATTCCGTGATGAATTGTAGCAACATAATCCAGGTCGGGGTGCCTGTCAGAATCACTGATTGCTATGTAATGAGCCTGTTGATTATACTTTTCAAAAACCGGCACTATCCTGGGAGATGAAAATCCGTGAATAGTCGTAACTACCGGGGTAGTAACCAACCCCGAATAACTTAAAGGCAGAAAGTCAAAATTGTTATGAATAAGTTCATAATCATCAGCTTCTTCAAAGAGCTTAGATATATGCAGGCATTCCCACACCTTGGGATCCAGTTCTTGATCTTCCGACCACGGCCTGGGAACAACAGCGCGTAACCTGGCCCTGGTAATTGAATCAGCGGTAGCATATAAAGTTACATCAACCCCACGCTTAACCAAACCTTCTGTAAGCATACTTACAACCCACTCCCAGGGGCCATAATGCCGGGGTGGCGTGCGCCATGATATAGGGGATAGCATAGCTATTTTCATTATTTATATACCTTCCGCTTAAAAACTTAATGCCGCCAGTTAATTATAAATATAATTCGCTATTCTAATATTGAATCCTGCTATCAACTTATGTCTTAGCTAAAGAAGTATCGTTTAATCTGTTCAAAGTTGCTTTCAACTTTATCCAAGCCTTTTATGATATTCATGTGGCCGGGCAAAAGATACTCTATCCCTTCCAGCCGTGATAGCTTATCTACACTTTGCCCTAACACGCCCATGTCGCCGCCCGGTAGATCCGCCCTGCCAATGCTGCTGGCAAATATTGTATCCCCACTGACCAGGGCTTTTTCATCTGGTAAATAAAAACAGACACATCCGGGTGAATGACCAGGGGAATGTATTACCTCTATTTTATCTTCAGCACCTGCAACCTGCCCTTCAACAAGGAAAAAGTCCGGCTTCAATGACGGCATTTCTTTTCCTGTTGCGGAAGCATAATGCTGGGCAATAGCTTCCAGTATAAATTCATCTCCCTGGTGGATACCAAAAATTGCGGCACCCTGCTTACGGACTAAACTAACAGATTCCACATGATCAGGGTGACCGTGGGTGCACAAGATTAGATCAACATCTTTTAAGCTAAAACCATCGCTCTGCATCTGGGCAGACAGCATTTCCAGGCAGCTTTCATCAAAATCATTATAAATGTGTCCCGGGTCAAAAAGTACCGTCTGCTTTCCCTTCAACAGGTAACTGTTACAGTTGTTTGCCCTGCCCTTCCAGGGATAATAATAAAGATTTCCATTTAACTGCATTAGCGCCAATAACCTCCCCAAGGTACTAAATTTATTTTCTATAATATCATAAATTAGCAATTAGAAGGCACTATCTTGATTATTAGATTAACCTGGTTTATAATTATATATAACCATTATAGTTATATATGAAAGAGGTGCCTTATGAACACTGCTCAACTTAAGGATATTGCCAGTAACAGAACT
>SLQM01000045.1 GCA_007131435.1 Syntrophomonadaceae bacterium | reverse complement strand
TTTCGGAGACATAACTGAAGACTAAAATGTTGTATGTTTTGCATTACTATGCAGGTTACATATCGCCCTGAGAAGCACGCGACATAATCGCGTGCTTCTTGCATAAGGCAAACTGATTAAATAAAGACTTGGTATTTGATAATTTTAGTTGCAGAAAAAACTATAGTCGGTATAATAATTGTAAATAAGTTGATATGCTAGTCTTAGCAATTTAGGCTTTATCTTCAGCGAATGGTCAAACAAAGCTGTTTTTTGCTGGCATGATGGCAAATGGGTTTTTCTGAGGGAAGAAGCGGTTTAATCCATACCTTTTTGTTTTTATTATTGTTTTTTTACGCTCAAAGAGTTAATATATCAATACAGGCGCCTGTAGCTCAGGGGATAGAGCAGCGGACTTCTAATCCGTTAGTCGAGGGTTCAAATCCTTCCAGGCGCACCATGAATACAGGGGTTTTGGGGTTAGTAGATAATTCCAAAACCCTTTTTGATGTGCGAGAAATGTACCACAGTATTATTTTTAAGGTAGAGTCCATGTAAGCCATAAAAGCAAGTTAGTTTACGGAGAAGCTAAATTAGAACGGTGTTAATTAAACCAAGAGAAAAGTGCATGATTGATGTAGTATCAAGAATGTCTATCTTTCCAACGTAGGTTAGATCGGCAGATTTAAAAGGCCTTCAATTTCATTAGAATAAAGGCACTGTGCATTATAAATAATTGTCTTTGGGCTGGCAATAATAAGCTTTATTTGCCTGTTTGGGGATTATCTGTGCTATAATCCCTATAATAATAGCAGAATGAATGGAGGCAACATCATGTCCCTTCAAAAGCAGCGATATTTTTGGGTAATCCTCTTTTTTATCATGATTCTAGCTGCATTTATTCTTCCATTTACTTCCTTAATGAACGAGTTGTACAAAGTTTACGGCGCTTTCTTATTTTGGAACCTCTTTGCCATCGTTGTTATTATATGTCTAGGATTAATAACCGCAAAGTGGAGGGATGATGATGAACGCTAATACTATTTATTTAGCCCTCTTTCTTTATTTCATAGTTGGATCCATAATTGCCCGCCAGGCTCGCAGCAGGCTGGGTAGTGATGTAAATGATTTTTTTCTTGCTAACCGTTCTCTTGGCGGGATAGTCGCTGCTTTAACTTACAGCGCAACTACATACAGCGCTTTTATGCTTGTTGGCCTGGCAGGTTTTACTTACATAGGCGGGGTTGGCGCGCTCGGGTTTGAGCTTATTTACCTTTCCGGCCTTGTCCTTGTCGCTTTTTTTGGACCCAGGTTCTGGTTGGTTGGCAAAAAGTATAACTATCTTACACCCACTGAAATGCTTGGAGATCGTTATCAAAGTAAAGCTGTTGCTATAGTTTCTGCCGCAGCGGCGGTGATTTTCTTAATCCCTTACAGCGCTGTCCAGTTAATAGGAATAGGCGCCCTGTTGGAAGGGATTTCAGGTGGAGCTATACCATACCTGGCAGGGGTGGGTATAGCGGCGGTTATAGCTGTTTACTGGACCTGGTCGGGGGGGTTGAAGGCAGTGGCCTGGACCGATTCGCTACAGGCCGCTGTAATGATTACTGTTGCTGTGCTTTCAGTAATTTTTATTGTCTATCGGGGGTTCGGCGGTTTTGGAGGTATGTTCAGCCAGTTGGAAACCCATTACCCCTCCTGGTTAGCAGTTCCCGGGCCCGGGTTTTTCAACGTTCATGCTTTTGTCGGGCTTACATTGCCCTGGTTTTTCTTTTCTCTTTCAAACCCGCAGGTCAGCCAGCGCCTATTTATGCCCCGCAACCTGGGACAGATGAGGATCATGGTTATGGGATTTCTTATTTTTGGCTTCATTTATACCATTGTGTCAATACTGTGGGGCTTTTCGGCCCGTTTACTGCTGCCAGACCTTGCAGCAGCTGACAGTGCAACCCCGGTATTGCTAAGTTTGAATATTGTTCCTTCCATCATAGCGCTCCTGGTTATGCTGGGTATCAGCGCAGCAGCCATATCTACTGTTAACTCGATTATTTTATCTCTTTCTTCAATGGTTTGCAGGGATATTTTTAAAAATGTAGCGGTAGAAGCAGATGAGAACCGTGAGCTATTGATAGGAAAAGTGTTCGTCCCTCTGTTTACAGTTTTTATTTTTGTCTTTGCCACGTACCGGCTTGACCTGATCGCTGCCCTGTCGGTCGCCTCTTCAGCCGGGTTGCTGGTTATGGTCCCGGCGCTGATAGGCTGTTTTTACTGGAAAAGGGGAACGGCACCAGCGGTACTGGTGAGTGTTATAGCAGGGGGATTGTTGGCTACAATTTTACAATTTAGCGGTCTCAGGCCGCTGGGGATGTGGCCCGGTGTCTGGAGCGGTATAACCGCAGTTATTCTTTTTATAGGGGTGAGCCTGGTTACTATACCCCCATTGCAAAAGGCAGAAGAGTTTATCGGTTACGTGCAGGATGAACTTAACAGGAGAAGAGTTATCTGATGGCAGCGGAGCGTTTTTCAAGTTACCGGTTACCTGAAGAAGAAACATTAAAAAAAGAAAAAGCCCTGGATAGCATTCTTGAAAAGCATAGAAATGTGCTTATAGCTTTTTCCGGAGGGGTTGACAGCACTTACCTGCTGTATAAAGCGATTCAGGTTTTGGGTAAAGACAGGGTGCTGGCAGTAAACCTGCAGTCAGGTTTAAATCGTTCGATTAAACCGGATATGCTAATAAATATTGCGGGCAAACTTGACGCGGAGCTGATGGTTGAAAAATTAGATTTACTCAGCAATCCACTGGTTAAAAATAATTCCAGGGAGAGGTGCTATCACTGCAAGAAGGATATTTATGGTGAGCTATTGAAAACCGCAGGGGTAAAGGGTATTGAAGCTGTGCTGGATGGTTCTAATGCGGATGATCCTGGTGATTACAGGCCGGGCATGAAGGCGTTAAAAGAGTTGGGGATTATAACTCCCCTGCTTGATGCAGGGCTCAGTAAAAAAGAGATCCGGGAGCTTTCTGCTCATGCCGCCCTGCCAACCTGGAATCAACCTGCTACTACCTGCCTTGCTACTCGCTTTCCCTATGGCACTGGCCTTGAAAAAGAGCTGCTTGACCGGGTATATAATGCAGAAAAATTTTTGCAGTCCTTGCTTTTTAGCGGTGATTTGCGTGTTCGCTGTCACGATGACCTGGCGCGTATTGAAGTATCAGGTGAAGAGTTTGAAAAGGTAATTGAAAATAGATATAAAATATCATCCAGGTTAAAAGCGCTCGGCTTCACTCATGTAACTCTTAACCTGGACGACTTTAAATCTGGAAGTATGAATATATTTTTAGATGAAAGTGATAAATAAACGCTTAATCAAACTTCCACCATTCTTCGCTCTTTTCTTCTTTAATGACACCATTTACTTTCATCTTTACTTCATGCTTGAAAGTTGATCCCGGGAAAGGTTCGGGTTCATTTTTATCTTCCTTACCCGGATCTTCAACCAGGTCATTGTCTACATCCGGCTCATCCTTTTCTGGTACCAACTCTTCCGTCTCTTCGGTAACTTCTTCTTCATCTGAAGGCTCAGAGCAGCCTGGCAGTATCAAAAAACATGTAATAACCAGTAAAATGAGCAAGAAATTTAAAATATGTTTCAAGGCAGATCCCTCCAAGAACATGATTAGTCAAGTTTATACAATTTACGGCCATCATTTTCTTTATCAAAGTCTGATACTACAATATTACCCAAGTTTGTAGTGTCATCAACTGTTGTTATTACAATACCGCCGTTGCGGGGCAGGCCTTTATCCTGGCCTTTTGAAGTTATGTCATCCGGCCAGCATTAAAATACAATCGCTGTTATCAGCGCTAATATAATAATCCTTTATTTTTCATCTAGTTCATCTCCATATTCCAAACCGGAAAATTTTTAAACCTGAGCTAATTATACCATATCCCCACCAGGCAAATTAACCTTGGCTTGGAATCAGTTTAAACAAATACCGGCTTATGATTGATGAATACATCCCTGCCCGAAGAGTCAAAAAATTTATTTTACTGTATAGATTTAGAAAAGAAAGTATGGTATAATAATTGCATTCAATATATGCAAAAAAAGTAAATAATTACCACGAAGCTAAAGCTGACCTCCAAGCAGGCAGGCCCACTTCTACGTGGGTTTTTTAAGTGAACTCAATATGATTAAAGAGGGGGGTTTGAATGAGCGAGATAACAGGTGATTTAGCTAAAGCAGTATTGGAAGGAAAGAAAGATGAAACCATGCGGCTTGTACGAAAAGGAATTGATAGTGGTGTTGATCCCCTGGATTTAATAACCAGGGGTTTAACAGTCGGGCTGGACAAGGTAGGTGAAAAGTTTGAGGAAGGCGAATATTACCTGCCAGACATGATGCTAGCTGCAGAAGCAATGGGTGAAGCAATTGACTTCCTTGAACCCCACCTGAAAGCAGATAAGGAAACAAAAAAAGATAAAGTGGTGAAGGTTGTTATCGGCACAGTAAAGGGCGACCTTCATTCAATCGGTAAAGATATTGTGATCATGATGATGAAAGCAGCTGGAATGGAAATTCATGATCTAGGTGTTGATGTGCCTTCAGAAAAATTTGTTCTAGCGGTGAAGGAAAATAATGCGGATATTCTTGGTATATCAGCCCTGATGACGACAACCATACAGGAGCAGAAAAAAGTAATTGATCTGCTTGCCGATGAAGGGATTAGGGATAGGGTAAAAGTTATAGTCGGCGGGGCTCCACTTTCCGAAGAATGGGCTTTAAAAGTCGGTGCCGATGCATATGCTGCAGATGCTATAGTGGGAATAAAAAAAATGAAAGCTCTACTTGGCCAAGAAGGATGAGAGGAGCAGTGACTACTTGAACTTTAAACCTTTGAAAACTGAAGATTTGCAGCTAATGCATGATATGACTCTCAAAATACTTTCCGAAACCGGGGCAATTGTCGAAGGTGAGGAAGCCAGGGATATTCTTTTAACGGCAGGTTGTTCTAAAGAAAATGGCAGGCTTCTTTTTCCGGTCAAGTTAGTAGAAGATAGCCTGGGCGATCCCGTTTCAGTAACATTATATGGAGTCGATGAAAATATTGTTTTGCCCTTGACAGATGCGCCACGTTCTTATACCCACAACTTTGGTTCTGTATCGGTTTTGTTGGATCCGGAAAGTGATCGCGTTCGCGAAGCCAGTGTTAACGACCTGGTGGACTTTATTAAAATCAGCGATTCACTTTCACACCTTGATATGGTTGTCCCCAGCCTCAGGCCAACTGATTTACCGGAAGAAATAGCGTCCCTGGCCATGCCTGCTTATACCCTGCAGTATACAAGTAAACCTGTGGATATTGGAACTGCATCTGATGTGTGGGAAACACGATACATTATTAAATTAGCGGCAGCGATCAGGGGTGGCCTGGATAAACTGGTAGAAAAACCAATGGGCACCCTCTCTATATCGCCCCTTAGCCCGCTTAATTTTCCAGCTGATATAACAGGTGCCATTATAGAAAGTGCCCGTTCCGGGCTGCCGGTTACTATGCTTCCCTGTCCGACGCGGGGGCTTACTGCCCCGATTACCCTTGCCGGGGGCTTGGTCCAGCAAAATGCTGAACAGCTGGCATTTCTAACCCTTGTTCGCCTGGTTAACAGGAAAACTCCACTCGTTTATACCTGCAGGCTTGCCGCAGCAAATATGCGGACCGGTTTTGTCGGTGGTAAGGATCCTGACCAGGGTTATGCCGGGGCCTGTGTTGCCCAACTGGCAAGTTATTATGGACTCCCTTCAGCTGTTTATGGCCTCGATTCAGGATCAGTTATACCTGACATTCAGTCTGGCTATGAAAGAGCAATGAATGCGCTGTACCCGATGATGGCCGGAGCAACACTTGTTTCAGGGATGGGCCTGTTAAATGGTGGGTTATTGGCCAGCGCGGAACAGTTAATTATTGATGATGAAATATACAGTATGCTTGCTCACAGGCAGCATGGGGTAGAGGTAAACAGAGATACTATTGGGGCAGAAGTTGTCAGGTCCGTGATGGATGGGGGTAACTATCTTGCCCAGGAGCACACGCGCGATTACCTGCGTAAAGGGGAAATCCATAACGGAAAACTCGGCAATGATGCCCCCTATGAAGAATGGTTTGCTGCAGGTGGCAGATCGGTTCGCGAGGAAGCCAGGGATAGAATGCAAGTGATTATTAATCAGCATCAGGGTAAGGTAGTAGATGAATCCGTTTCTAAGGAGTTGCATTCTATTTTAGAGGAGGCGAAAGCTGAAAAAACCAGGTAAAAATATTAATCATGATGCTAAGGTTGCAATGAAAACTATTTCAAAGAGGAGGTTTTCGTAATGAGAAAGAGATTTGGCCTTGCAGTTTTGTTAATAGTGGTTTTTTTAGCCCTTGGTTTAATTGTTTCTGGCTGCGGCGGTGGAGCAGAACAGGGCACCGTGGATGATTCTCAGGATGGCCGCTATATATTTAGAAGTGGCTACATGAGAGAAATTGAGAGTCTTAATCCAATGTTAATCTGGTCCGTAGCGGCATATGAACTGATGAACCTGAACTATAATTACCTGATGAGCTGGGATGAAGACTTAAATGTAACACCTGAACTGGCCAAGAGCTGGGAAGTGAGCGAAGATGGCACGTTGTGGACTTTTTACCTGGAAGAAGGGGTTACCTGGCATGACGGGGAACCGTTCAGCGCTGAGGATGTTAAGTTTACTTTCGAATATATAAGGGATAACGAACTGGGCTATTTTTATGACTATGTTGCTGCAATGGAAGAAATTGAAGTGCTTGATGAAAACACGGTAACTATAAAAACGGATGAACCGATAGCCTGGATGCCTCAGATCCTGGTGCCTATTTTCCCTCAGCACATCTGGTCCGAGATAGATCCTATAGATGCTGAAGGAGATTTTGCAAATGACAATCCTATCGGAACCGGGCCTTTCCAGGTAATTGAGCACCGCAAGGGCGAATATACAAGGCTGGTTGCCAATGATGATTATTTTAAAGGCAGGCCTGCTATCGATGAGGTAATATTTATAATTTATGCTAATACCGATTTAATGATCGAAGCCCTCAGGCAGGGTGAACTCGATATTATATCAGGTATACCGGGAGCTCAATTTAAGGCGCTCCAGGAGGCAGGAGATCCTGATATCATGGTTTTGGAAGCCGATTCACCATCTTTTACTGAGCTTTCTTTTAACTGCTGGGAAGATGAAGCTTCAATGGGCAATCCACTTTTACTGGATCGCAACATCCGTATAGCAATAGAATATGCACTGGACCGCCAGGAAATGATTGATGTTGCCCTGATGGGTTACGGGGAAGTTGGTTCTACCTTAATACCTCCGCTATTTGAATTCTGGCATTTAGATCTTGGAGATGATTTCAGGTCATATAACCCGGATCGCGCAGCAGAAATTCTTGATCAATCCGGGTACCCCGTAGGTCCTGGCGGAGTCAGAGAAAGTGCTGCAGGTGATCCTCTCGACTTTACCCTGTTAATAAGAAACGAATCTCCCGATAACCAGAAAATGGCAGCAATGATTAAAGATATGCTGGAAGAGGTAAATATAGCAATAACCGTTTCAGTTATTGATGAGGGGACTTTGACTGATCGTATCTATGATGGCGATTTTGATATGTTCATCTGGGGTTGGTACGTTGATGTAGACCCATCATCCATTTTAAAAGTTGTAACCACCGATGAAATAATGTCCTGGAGCGACTGTTTCTACTCTAACCCGGTGTATGATGAGCTGCACCTAATCCAGCAAAGAACAATGGATAGGGATGAAAGGCGGGAATTGATCCACCAGATGCAGGAGATATTCTACAATGACTCGCCTTATATCATGCTTTCATATGATCCTGAACTCCAGGCTTACCGCACTGACCGTTATGAAGGATGGGTGCGTAATCCAAGAACAGGCCCGGTAATTTATACTAATGTTATTGACACATATGAGCAGCTG
>SLQM01000247.1 GCA_007131435.1 Syntrophomonadaceae bacterium | reverse complement strand
GCTGTTTAGTATGTAGCGACAATTCTGCAGCAATAAATCCAGGTAGCTCAGATATAGTTTGTTCGGTTGGGGAGATGTTTAGCATCACAGCATATCCGGCTTATATGAAAGATCCTCCAGAAGATGAAGGAGAAAGATGCAGATGATTGGAGTTATTCCTGAAAACGCCATAATCAGCAGCCTTCCTCTTGCCATTGTAATTATTCCGATTATCGGGGCAGCACTGGTTTTGATCATCGGCCGCCTGCAGGAAAGATTTTTAACAGCCTTTACAATTGGGGTAACCGGCCTTGTCCTACTAATATCAGTTGTTCTTTTCCGCCTGGCCTGGCAGGCCGATGTGGTAAGCATATTCCCCGTCGGGTTTGGCGAACTTCCTTTATTCTTCAGGGTTGACAAGCTTGGCGCAGTTTTTAACCTCATCTCAGCCCTGATCTGGTTCCTCGCTACAGTTTTTTCACTTTCCTATATGACTCACGAAGCAAAGCATGCCCGCTACTATTTCTTTTACCTGCTTACTTTAGGCGGCTGCCTGGGCGTTTTTCTTACCGCCGACCTGTTCAGTCTTTTTTTCTTTTTTGAGCTAATGTCTATAGCTTCATACATGTTAGTTATACATACCCAGACAGATGAAGCTATGAAAGCCGGTAAACTCTACCTTTTCCTTGGTGTGGGGGGAGGTTTGGCCATTCTTGCCGGAATAATCATGCTTTACTGGTTTACCGGTTCAGTTATCATAGCTCCCATGCTGGAGGAAATCTTGCTGATACCGGTCAGAACGCTGGTAGCGGTCCTTTTAATCATCGGTTTCGGAATCAAGGCCGGGATGGTGCCGCTGCATATCTGGCTCCCTAAGGCGCATCCTGTCGCTCCTGCTCCTGCCAGCGCGCTGCTTTCCGGGATTATGATCAAAACCGGGGCTTATGGTATAGCCAGGGTAGCCGGTGTAATCTATACCCCGGCAGTTCCTGAAATCCACGAACTCTGGGCTTACGCTGAACAGTTCGGGTTTATAATAATATGGCTTGGGATTGTAACCATGAGCAGCGCGGCTTTTATGGCGCTGTTTCAGAATAATGCCAAACGCCTGCTGGCTTACAGCAGTGTCAGCCAGATGGGCTATATCCTGATGGGTGTTGGCTGCCTGGCCTATCTTGGTTATGATGGGCCCATGGCCCTGGGAGGTTTTACGCTGCATGTGGTAAACCATGCCTTTTTCAAAGCGGGGATGTTTATGATGGTTGGCGCCATTTATTTTCATACGGGGCAGATTGAACTCAACAAACTTGGGGGCCTCTGGCGCGATTTTCCAGTAACTGCTGTGGTGTTTTTATTTGCTGCCATGGGCATTGCAGGAATACCGGGTTTAAATGGTTACACCAGTAAAGTTTTACTGCACCATGCTATAGTTGAAGCCTACGAACTTCATGATAGCTATGCCCTCTACATGGCTGAAAGGATTTTTATGCTAACCGGGGCAATGACCACCTGTTATATTGCCCGCCTTTTCAGTTCAATATTCCTTGGTGAAAAACCGCAGGGTCTTTCTATTCACAGCAGGGAACCCTGGAATGAGCGACTGGTGTTTGGTGTAATTGGTGCAGCAATATTGTTTATTGGGACCAACCCATTCTTGCTTTTGGAAAGGTTATTGGGCCCCCTGGTTAGATCTTTCCCTTTTGATGAATATTACGTTAACTATTTTATGAAACTAAATTTTTGGGACAGGCATGATCTACAGGGGATGGCTGCAATAATCATTATGGCTGCAGCACTCTTTTATTCAGGTCACAGGTTTAGCCTTTTTACTCGCAAGCTTCCACACTGGTTAAGTGTTGAATACTTGCTATACCAACCCCTGGTAAATATACTCTTCAGCCTGTTTACCAGGTCAGGCCGCATTGTAGAGACAGTAGTAGATAACTCCTATGTAAACAGCCCGCGTCTTCTTACCTATTACTGCGTAAGCGGAAAAATTGTAGAGTCTGCCTGTGAAGGAGTTATCGTTGGTAGCCTAAAACCGCTTAGCAAAGCAGCTTTTACTATCAGCGTCCTGGAAAATAACGGCCCAATCTTCGGAAGGCTATTGCTATTAACTGCAACTATACTGCAGTTAATCTACACCCTGTGGGTTAACTGGATTACTCTCATCTTCTATTACTCAAAAAAAATATTTTTATCGGCCTTTTACTTTTTATTCAGCCTGGACTACACTTATAAAGGAAAATTTTTTCAGATGGTCAATACCTCGAACTTCGAGTATTACCTGCTGGTTTTTTTCATCCTGTTAATTATTATTATGGCTTTGCAGTTGATAATGTAGAAAATATAAACAGGACAGGTTATAATACATATTGATTAATAAACCGGACTAATTCTACTGAGGATAAATAGGGATAAAGAAAGAAGGGAATTTATAGCATGATCGAACAAGAAATAGCAAGATTTGTAAAAGAAGCCCGTTACGAAGATTTTCCCGAAGAAGTAGTTCACCAGGCCAAGATCTGCCTGCTTGATCTTGTAGGGGCAGCCTGTGCCGGTGCAACAGCTTTGCCCGGTCATGTTGTTACAGAAATTATTGAAGAAGCGGGTGGAAGCCCACAGTCAGTTTTAATTGGCCGTAAAGAAAGAGTGCCTGCATTATCCGCTGCCCTCGGTAATGGCCTTTATGCTCATGGGCTTGAATTTGATGATTTACACCGCAAATCGATTCTCAGACCTGGCTCCCCGATTATTCCTGCTGCCCTGGCAGCGGCTGAAAAAATAGGGGCATCGGGCAAGGATTTAATTACAGCCATCATAGTTGGTTACGAGGTTGGAATTCGGATTGCCGAAGCAATGACTCCTTCACATTACCAGTATTGGCACACTACGGGCACCTGCGGCACATTTGCTGCTGCAGTTGCAGCCGGCAAAGCTTTAAACCTGGATGAAGATCAGCTGATGTATGCTATCGGTCATGCCGGTACCCAGGCTGCAGGATTGATGGAACTACATTACAGCCCGGAGGGCATGATCAGCAAACCGCTGCATGCCAGCAAGGCAGCCCAGAACGGACTGTTTTCTGCCATGCTTGCAGCAGGAGGGTATACCAGCACGAAGACCATGCTTACCGGCGAGAAAGGCTTCCTGCGCGTTTTTGCCCCCAAGGCAAAAATGGAAAAAATTGTAGAAGGGATAGGCACAGATTATAAAATTATGCAAATTAGTTTTCGTCTCTATGCTTCAACCCGTCACACTCATGCCGGCATCGATCTTGCCCTAAGGCTTCGCGAGAACAATATTAAGCCCGAAGATATAGAACTGCTGAGGATACAAACCTATGGTGTTGCAAGGGATCTGGTTGGTGAACCTTTTCCTGAAAATATTTATGAAGCAAAGTTCAGTTTGCCTTTCTGTGTATCCACTGCTCTTGTTTATGGGCATGTGGGCCTGGAAGATTTTACTGAAGAGAGACTTCATGATCCGGTGTTAGAAGAACTGATGAGCCATTGCACAGTTGAGATAGATCCCCTGCTTGATGCTCACTATCCTGATAAATGGGCGGCAAAATTAAATGTTATCCTGCGCAATGGGACCGTGGTTCACGAGCAGACCGATTTTCCGAAGGGAGACCCGGAAAACAAGGTTTCCCTGAATGAGCTGCATACAAAGTTTCGCCGTCTTTCATCAATGCTTTTACCACCTTCTAAAATTGAAGCCTGGTTAGGGCAAATTATGAAGGTTGAGACTTTTGACAACATCTATGATATGTGGGAAATATAAGCTGAAACCGCCTCTTAAATGGGCCGGCGGTAAACGCTGGCTTATCCCCTATCTTATACCATTCTGGGAGAGATATAAGGGTTTACGCCTGGTGGAGCCTTTCTGTGGAGGGCTTGCAGTTGCATTGGGTTTACTACCTGATAATGCCCTGCTAAATGACTACAATAAGCACCTGATTAATTTTTTCAGCCAGGTTAGCCGGGGATTGGTAGTTAATATGCCCATGGTGAACGAGAAAGACCGCTATTATCAATACAGGGATAGATTTAACGGGCTGCTGAAAGATGGCAAAGCGCTAACCCCTGAAGCAGCCCAGTTATTTTATTACCTTAACCGCACGGGCTATAACGGTCTCTGCCGCTTTAACAAAAAAGGGTTTTTTAATGTGCCCTTTGGGCGCTACAAAAAAATTAATTATATTACAGATTTCAGCAGTTACATGACGCTGTTTAAAAACTGGTCTTTTAGGTCTTTTGATTTCGAAGAGCTGACTTTGAGTGAAAAAGACTTTATCTATGCCGATCCCCCCTATGATGTTCAATTTACTGCCTATGCAGATAAAGAATTTAACTGGGAAGACCAGGTGCGCCTGGCTAAATGGCTGGCAGCTCACGGGGGGCCTGTGATACTCTCCAACCAGGCAACTGGCCGGATTGTAGACTTATACAACAGCCTGGGTTTTCACCTCACCTATTTAGATGCACCCCGCCGGATCAGCTGCACCGGTGACCGTAAACCGGTTAAAGAGGTTCTAGCCATAAAAGCCTGTAATTAATCCAGTAAATGCGACCAGTGGATCGGACGTACATCTTGACATTGTGCATGTTTTTGAAATATAATGAAATATGAATTAAATATATAATTTACTGCTAAAATACCACTCTTCATCTACTATTCATCATGCTAAGGCCCGTTTTTTTCATTACACCCTTTTTGCTTTCCTGCTTTTGCATAACAAATGTCAGCTAATGAAGCCAGGTAATAGAATTATTCTTGATATATAAATATGACTGGCTCTGTTGGAAGATGGAAGATATCCAGATATTATCAAAACAGGTTATCATGGCGTGAAAAATTATATAGGGGAGGATTTCTTATGGGCATCGATGTGGATCTGAGTATGGAAAAGGATTTAGCAAAGTTATCCTATGATGAGGCTCCAAGGATTATATCCGATTTTCTACCGGGTCCTAAGAGCCAGGAATTGATTGCTGCAGAGATGGAGGTGGAAACGGTTACACGGGTGATACCAAATGTGATGAATACGGTCTGGGAGGAGGCAAAAGGGGCCACTGTAAAAGATCCTGATGAAAACATTTATATTGACCTCACAGCAGGGATTGCCGTTAACAATATAGGGCACTGCCATCCCCGTGTCTTAGAAACGATTTATAGGGAAAGTAAAAAAATGATGCATAACCCAGATGCAACGAACCCGAACCGGGTAAAGCTTGGGCAAAAACTTCAACAGCTTGCTCCGGGTGAACTTAAGGGCCGGGCAAAAATGGCCTATGGCCTGAGTGGAAGCTCGGCAGTGGAAATTGCTACTAAGTTTGCGCGGTCTGTCAGTGGGAAAAGTCACATTGTTGCTTTTGAAGGAGCTTACCACGGTGCACTCGGGACAACGCTTGGCCTGACTACTTCCCAGCAGTTTCGTTCGAATTACGGGCCTTTTAATCAAAATGTTTACCATGTCGGCCCCTATGCTTACTGTTACCGCTGTCCATTAAAATTGGAATACCCGGGCTGCGATTTGGAATGTGCTAAATATGTAGAGCATCAATTGCTAAGCCCTTCCAGCGGTATTGATCTAGACAGGGTTGCCGCTCTGATCGTTGAACCTGTTCAGGGTGAAGGCGGTTATGTTCCCCCACCAGATGGGTTCTTGCAGGCTTTGAAGAAAACCTGTGAAAAAGCAGGCATTCTTTATATCGATGATGAGGTCCAGGCTGGAATGGGGCGCACAGGGAAAATGTTTGCAATTGAACACTATGGTGTTACCCCTGATATGATCACCCTGGGCAAGGCTCTCGGTGGTGACCTGCCTTTTAGCGCTATAGTAATGGCTGATAGTGTAGCAGATAATCTAACCCCCATGAGCCACATACTGACCGCAGTCGGCAATGCCACGTCCAGTGCCGTGGCATGCACCAATATTGATATCTTACAAGAAGGGCTGCTTGAGCGAACAGCTGCCATGGGCTCGTATGCTATCTCTGTTCTTAAAGATATGATGGATGAAATTGAAGTAATCGGAGATGTCCGCGGTAAAGGTTTTATGATTGCTGTTGAAATGGTCAGGAACAGGGAAACAAAAGAACCATTTGACCTGGGTGAAATGATGCAGACACTGCTGGCGTTAAGAGACAAAGGCGTTCTTATGCTGCCCTGCGGCCGTCATACAAATGTGTTTCGCCTAATGCCACCCCTGGTTATCACCAAGAAACACCTGGACCGTTCATTAGAAATAATCAGGGGAGTTTTTAAAGAAGTTCAAAAAGATGTTTTGGGATAGGTATCAATAAACCGGAGGACTATATAAATGACCCAAAATACTTGATTTCATATTGGCTTTCGTGAGAATAAAAAAAGAATTATTAAGCCGGGACAGCTGTCCCGGCTTTTTGGTGCGCCTGCGTGGTTTTGAACCACGGGCCTCCTGCGTGTCAAGCAGGCGCTCTCCCCCTGAGCTACAGGCGCATGTTGAATTATGCAGAATTAGTTTAGCATTACTAGGCGGACTGTGTCAAGAAGAATGATATCCGTGCAACTACAATTAATAACCTGTTTATGCTATTATGTAAGTAAATTTTGCTTTTGGGAGGGTTATAATTGCCTGCTAATCTAACTCCGCAGTACTATGAAGCAGAAGAGAAATACCGTCGGGCAAGTTCTCCTGAAGAAAGAATTAATGCTCTGCAGGAAATGCTAAAGGTAATACCTAAGCACAAGGGAACGGAAAAACTGCAGGGCGATATCAAGAAAAGGATAGCCCGGTTTAAAGAGGAAGGGAAAAAGAAAAAAACTGCCAAGGGTTTTGATCCCTTTGGTGTTGAAAAGCAGGGGGCCGGCCAGGTAGTATTAGCCGGTTATCCCAATACGGGAAAATCTTCTCTCGTTGGCGCTTTATCAAGGGCAAAAGTTAAAATAGCTGAATACCCTTTTTCGACTGCTCTTCCTGTTACGGGGATGATGCCTTATAAAGATACCTTCATCCAGCTAGTTGATACACCACCGCTATCAGTTGACAATATCCCTTCAGGTTTAATCGGTACTTTTAAAGAAGCCGACCTTTTGTTGATACTAACAGATGTATCCACACCTGACTGCCTGGAACAGCTTGAAGGTGTATTCCAGGTTCTTGACGAAAGAGAGGTTGTCGATTTAGAGGGAGAAGAAGAAGTGCTGGCGCCAATTCCGTTCATGATATTAGCCAACAAGGCAGATCAACCCGGATCAGATGAGAACCTGGAAGTTTTAGAAGAGCTATGGCCTGACCTCGAATTTATTAAGGTCTCCTGTCATGGAATGGGCCTTGAAGATTTAAAAGATCGTATTTATACCGCTTTAAATATCATCAGGGTTTATGGCAAGGCAATGGGGCGTGAAGCAGATATGGACAGGCCTTTTATCTTAAAAAAGGGCAATACTGTGCTTGATTTTGCTGAGCTGGTGCACAAGGATTTTCCAGAAAAACTAAAAAGCGCCCTGGTTTGGGGTTCATCAAAATTTGATGGCCAGCCTGTTGCCAGGGACTATGTCCTGGAGGATGGCGATATTGTAGAGCTGCAGCTTTAAAATTTATTTTGAAAAAAACCTTTAATCTGCAGGAAAGCAAACATTAAATGCGAATTATTTTTTTATTAAAAGTGAAGGAGATGACATAAATGCTTTGGATAGTTTTAGGGGTTATAGTTATCGTCGCTGCTTTCTTTATCGGTACATACAATCGGCTGGTAACCCTGCGGCAGAGGCTTAAAAATGCCTGGTCACAGATTGAAGTGCAGTTAAAAAGACGTTACGATTTAATACCAAACCTGGTCAATACTGTTAAGGGTTATGCGACCCATGAAAGGGAAACTTTTGAGAAGGTGACCCAGGCACGTAATATGGCCATCCAGGCCAAGGATGTAAATGAACAGGCCGGAGCAGAGAATATGCTTTCGGGTGCATTGAAGTCGCTGTTTGCGGTTGCTGAAAACTATCCACAACTGAAAGCGGACGCTAACTTCCGTCAGCTACAGGAAGAGCTGACTAATACTGAAGGTAAGATAGCGTTTTCGAGGC
>SLQM01000040.1 GCA_007131435.1 Syntrophomonadaceae bacterium | reverse complement strand
TTACATGCGTAAATTCGGCCTGTGCCGCCTTCACTTTCGTCAACTGGCCAACGAGGGAAAAATTCCGGGAATTAAAAAAGCCAGCTGGTAGATGATGAAAGAATGAGAGGAGGTTGTTGTTCCCATGATGACAGACCCGATTGCCGATATGCTTACACGTGTGCGTAACGCAAATAATGTAAAGCACAAATCAGTGGAAATTCCTGCCTCGAACGTCAAGCGCGCTATTGCAGCGATCATGAAGCAGGAAGGTTTTATAAAGGATTATGAGTATATCAAGGATAACAAACAGGGTATTTTGCGTGTTCACCTGAAGTATGGCCCGAACCAGGAGAAAATTATCAGCGGCCTGAAAAGGATCAGCAAACCAGGTTTAAGGGTATATGCAGGCAAGGACGAGCTGCCCAAGGTCCTGGGAGGACTGGGTATAGCGGTTATTTCCACTTCCCAGGGGTTAATGAGTGACCGCCAGGCGCGGGAAGCCGGTCATGGCGGCGAAGTATTATGCTATATTTGGTAGCATAGCGAGGAGGTTTACCGATGTCTCGAACCGGTAAAAAACCTGTCGCTGTACCCGATAAGGTTGAGGTGCAGTTAGACGGAAGAAATATTTCTGTTAAGGGACCCAAGGGGCAACTTTTTCAGGAATTACCTGATGAGATGATTATTGAACAGGAAGAAGGCTGGATTCATGTGAAAAGGCCTTCAGACAACCCGAACCACAAGGCGCTGCATGGCCTGACCAGGTCTTTGATTGCCAATATGGTTGAGGGAGTGACCGAAGGTTACAGCCGTAACCTGGAACTGGTCGGGGTTGGATACAAGGCAGCAATGCAGGGTAAAAAACTGGTTCTCAATGTAGGGTTTTCACATCCCGTTGAGTTTGAGCCCGGCGAAAATGTAGAAATTGAAGTGCCCGCACCCACCAAGATCGTGGTAAAAGGGATTGACAAACAGGCGGTTGGAAACCTTGCTGCGGTTATTCGCCGGACATTCCCGCCCGAACCATACAAGGGTAAGGGCATCCGCTATGAAAATGAAGTAGTCCGCCAGAAAGTTGGTAAAGCGGGCAAATAGTCGCCTGGAGGTGTAAAGAGCAGTGCTTAAAGTTAAATCGCGTTTAATCAGCCGCAAGAGGCGTCAAAGGAGAGTACGCAATAAAATAAGCGGTACTACCGAGCGTCCACGGTTAAATGTTTTTCGCAGCAGTAACAATATTTATGCCCAGGTGATTGATGACCAGTCTGGAGCGACAATAGTTTCGGCATCTACCCTTGATCCGGGATTGCGGTCAAAACTCTCACGCGGGAGCAATCGTGAGGCAGCCCGTGAAGTCGGAAAACTGGTAGCCGAGAGGGCAGTCGATAAGGGCATTAAAGAAGTAGTATTTGACCGGGGCGGTTACCTCTATCACGGCCGGGTAAAAGAGCTGGCCGATGGGGCCCGTGAAGCCGGGTTAAACTTTTAGAAAGGGGGAATAGCAGGGGTGTCTAAGATCGAACCATCACAAGAGCTGGAAGAAAAAGTAGTTAAGGTTAACCGTGTGGCCAAGGTTGTTAAAGGCGGACGCCGTTTCAGCTTCAGTGCCCTGGTCGTCGTTGGCGATCATAACGGGGTTGTAGGAGCAGGTATGGGCAAAGCCGGTGAAGTACCCGAGGCTATTCGCAAGGGCATTGAAGATGCCAAAAAGAACTTGATCTTTGTCCCGATGGTTGGGACCACTATAACCCACCCGATTACCGGCCGCTTTGGCGGTGGAAAGGTTATGCTTAAACCCGCTTCCGAAGGTACCGGTGTTATTGCCGGTGGCCCGGTTCGCGCAGTCCTTGAATTGGCAGGGGTAAAAGATATTCTGACAAAGTCTCTCGGTTCGTCCAATGCAATTAATATAGTAAATGCTACAATGGAAGGGTTAAAACAGCTTAAGCGGGCCGAGGAAGTGAGCGCTATGCGCGGTATTGAAGTAGATAAGCTGCTTGGTTAAGGAGAGTTAACAGTTATGGCGAAGAAAAAATTAATTATAACCCTGGTTCGCAGTCCACTGACCCGTAAACCGACGCATCGCCGTACAGTGCAGGCGCTCGGTCTGAAAAGGATCGGTCAGTCCGTGGTTCATGATGATACTGATGTAATCAGGGGTATGGCCAACCGGGTAAACTACCTGGTCAATGTTGAAGAAAGCAAGTAAGACGAGTTTTGTCTAGAGGGAGGTGTAAGCCGATGCGTTTACACGAATTAAGGCCTCCTGAGGGAGCCAGGAAAGCGGCTAAACGTAAAGGAAGAGGCATGGCTTCAGGCCTGGGAAAAACATCCGGCCGCGGCCAGAAGGGGCAAAAATCACGTTCGGGTTCAGGTGTACGCCGCGGATTTGAGGGCGGCCAAATGCCATATTTTCAGCGCCTGCCGAAGCGCGGTTTTACCAATATCTTTAAGAAAAAGTGGAATGTTGTTAACCTGGGGGACCTGAACACTTTTGATGCAGGAACAAAAATAACTCCAGAGCTTTTACTGGAAGCAGGGTTGGTGAAAAATCTTCGCGATCCGTTGAAAGTGCTTGGCAACGGTGAGCTTGATCGCAAGCTGGAGATCCAGGCCCATCGCTTTAGTGAGCAGGCCCGGACAAAAATTGAAGCAGCCGGTGGGAAGGCAGAGGTGATATAAATTGCTGGAAACAGTACGCACAGCCTGGCGGATCAAGGAGCTAAGGGAACGTATTCTTTTTACCCTGGCCATGTTCGTGGTTTTCAGGGTGGGATCTGCGATCCCCGTGCCCGGTGTTGATGCATCGCTGCTGGCTGAATTTTTCCAGGAAGACACAATTTTCGGGTTTGTTAATATTATTGGCGGGGGTAACCTGAGCAATTTTACAATTTTCGCCCTGGGGATTATGCCTTACATTAACGCCTCCATTATTATGAACCTGTTAACAATTGTTATTCCAAAGCTGAAAGAATGGAGCCAGGAGGGCCCCGAGGGGCGTAAGAAGATCTCTCAGATTACCCGTTATGGAACTATAGTTATCGCCGTTATCCAGGCTCTTGGTTTGTCAACCCTGATTGCCGGGGAAGCGGTAGTTGATAAAACCATGCTTTCTTACGTGACGATTATAATATCTCTTACTGCCGGGACTGCATTCCTGATGTGGATGGGTGAACTGATTACCGAAAGGGGTATTGGAAACGGTATATCCCTGATCATCTTTGCAGGTATTGTAGCCGGTTTTCCGATTGCCGTTGCCATGGCAGCGGAGCAGTTCCGTTTCGGACAGATCAGCCTGCTTGTTATCCTGGTAGTTGTAGCCCTGCTGCTGGCGCTGATTATCGGAATTATCGGCCTTGACCAGGGGCAGCGCAGGATCAACGTGCAGTACAGCAAGCGTGTAGTCGGGCGTAAAATGTACGGCGGCCAGGCTACGCATATTCCAATGAAAGTAAACCAGGCAGGGGTTATTCCGGTTATTTTTGCCTCGGTTATTATTTCTCTGCCGCAGACCATGGTTAGTTTTATCCAGCATCCTGTGGCGCAGAGAATAGCTGAAGCCCTGAGCTGGGGCACGGGCCTGAACCTGGTAATATATATGACGCTAATCATCCTGTTTGCTTTCTTCTATACGGCAGTCCAGTTTGATCCGTTCCAGGTTGCCGGCAATATTAAAAAATATGGCGGATTTATTCCGGGCCTTCGCCCGGGAAGGCCAACTGCTGATTACCTGGCCCGGGTGACATCCCGCCTGACAACCGCCGGAGCGTTTTCACTGGCCTTTATAGCTATTTTCCCGATTATCCTGGAAAATATAACAGGCATGAGTATTGTGTTCGGTGGTACCGGCCTGATTATTGTCGTCGGTGTTACACTTGAAACATTTAAACAAATTGAAAGCCACATGCTGATGCGCAGCTACCGCGGCTTTATGAAGTAGTGAGAACCGATGATCAAGCACAAGTCGAGACGGGAAATAGAGTTGATGCGGGAAGCAGGCAAGATAGTAGCCGAAGTGCTGCAGGAAATGGAAAACTCTGTAAAAGTTGGCATAACCACCGCAATGCTGAATAAAATTGCAGAGAAGATAATCCGCAGCCATAAAGCTGAACCTGCATTCCTGGGGTATCATAACTTTCCGGCCTCGATATGCACTTCTGTCAATGAAGAGGTGGTGCATGGAATTCCCGGGTTGCGCAGACTTGAAGAGGGCGATATAATCAGCATTGACGTCGGAGTGAGGATTGAAGGTTATCATGGTGATGCAGCAGCCACTTTTACGGTTGGCAGTGTTAGCCGTGAAGCTCAAAAGCTGATTGATGTTACCAGGGTATCCCTGCAGAAGGCGGTTGAGGCAATGCAGGTGGGAAACAGGCTTTTCGATGTTTCTCATGCCGTGCAGAGCTATGTTGAAAGCAACTCTTTATCAATAGTGCGCAGCTATGTTGGTCACGGTATAGGTGAAGATATGCATGAAGAACCCCAGGTGCCTAATTTTGGGCAGCCGGGGCGCGGTCCCGTTTTGAAACCAGGGATTGTGCTGGCGATTGAACCGATGGTTAACATTGGAACCTGGGAAGTAAAAGTTCTAAATGATCAGTGGACAGTTGTAACTGCTGATGGGAGTTTGTCAGCTCACTTTGAACATACCGTGGCGCTTGGAGATAACGGGCCAGAAATTCTGACCACTCCAAATTGATTCAGGGGGGCTATAAAATGGTTGAATTAAAACCGGGGCAGCTTGTCCGGTCACGAGCCGGGCGTGACAAGGGTAAACACTACCTGGTGCTCCGGAAGATTGATCCTAGGCACGTCTTGCTGGTTGACGGGAACAGCCGCCCTTTAGACCGGCCGAAGAGAAAAAATATTGCTCATTTGCAACACTATGAGCGGCAGGCCGAACCGAATCAGCTTTTGGAGCCTGAGGGGTTAACCGACAGCCAGGTTGCCAGGCTTATTAAAGATCTGATGCCGGTATCTGGAACTCCTGGTGAGGAGGTTTAACTGTTAATATGAGCAAGAAAAAAGATGTAGTTGAGGTTGAAGGCACTGTGGTCGAACCGCTGCCGAATGCCATGTTCCGGGTTGAGTTAAAGAACGGGCATAAGGTTCTGGCTCATGTATCCGGCAAAATCAGGATGAATTTTATACGCATTCTGCCGGGCGACCGGGTTTTGGTTGAATTATCGCCTTACGATTTATCTCGGGGGCGCATAACCTACCGTTACAAGTAAGGAGGTTCGTTATCATGAAGGTGAGGCCCTCAGTGAAAAAAATGTGTGAAAAATGTAAGATTATAAGGCGTAAAGGTAGGGTTGTAGTTATTTGCCAGAACGCCAAGCACAAGCAGAGACAGGGTTAATATTTTAGCTGTTTCTATTCACTGTTAAATTTTATGAACCAGGTTAAGGAGGTGTTAATCGATTGGCCAGAATAGCAGGAGTTGACTTGCCGCGTGACAAAAGAGTTGAGGTTGCGCTGAGCTATATTTACGGTGTCGGAAAAAGCCGCGCAGATGAAATTTTAAAACATACCAGTGTAAACCCGGATACCAGGGTTAAAGATTTAACCGAGGATGAACTGGGGCGGCTGCGTGAGTATATCGACAAGAATTACAATGTCGAGGGGGACCTGCGCCGCGAAGTTGCACTGAATATTAAGCGTCTCGTGGAAATTGGATGCTACCGGGGCATCAGGCATCGCCGCGGTATGCCGGTGCGGGGGCAAAAGACTAAGAATAATGCCAGGACCCGTAAAGGTCCGCGTAAGACTGTCGGTATCCGTCGCAAGACTTAGGAATTGTGCAGAAGGGAGGAATTAGCGAAAATTGGCTAAGAAAAAAGTAACCCGGACCAAAAAACGTGAAAAGAAGAATGTTGAGCGCGGGGTTGCGCATATCAAATCAACTTTTAACAATACCTTTATCAGCATTACCGATCTCGACGGAAACAGTATATCATGGTCGAGCGCCGGCAATGTCGGATTTAAGGGATCCCGTAAATCCACTCCTTTTGCAGCCCAGATGGCAGCCGAAGCCGCAGCAAAGGTAGCAATGGAGCATGGAATGAGACAGCTTGAGGTGTATGTAAAGGGGCCGGGAGCAGGCCGTGAGGCAGCTATCCGCTCATTACAGGCCGCGGGCCTGGAAGTGAATGCAATTAAAGACGTTACCCCTATACCGCATAATGGTTGTCGTCCGCCTAAAAGGCGCAGAGTATAGTTATTCTAGATTAGAGGAGGTGTAACATTATCTAAATGGGACGCCACACTGGAGCAGTTTGTCGTTTATGTCGCAGGGAAAAAGATAAGCTTTACCTAAAAGGTGATCGCTGTTATTCTGATAAATGTGCCGTAGTACGCCACGCTTACCCACCGGGAGAACATGGCCAGGCACGGCAGAAATTTTCCGAGTATGGACAGCAGCTGAGGGAGAAGCAGAAAGCCCGCCGTATTTATGGGGTAATGGAAAGACAGTTTCGCCGTTACTTCAAGGAAGCTGACCGTCGCCGGGGAGTAACAGGGGAGATTTTATTACAGCTGCTGGAAAGCCGCCTGGATAATGTTGTCTTCCGCATGGGAATGGCAAGATCCCGTGCTGAGGCAAGACAGTTGATTAATCACGGGCATTTTCAGGTTAATGGGCGCAAGGTTGATATTCCCTCTTACCTGACGAAGGTTGGCGATGTAGTTGCAGTTCGTGAAAATCGTAAAAGTAAACCTGTGTTTAAGTTGATTGCTGAAGACAGGGGTAAGCAGGGAACTGTAGATTGGCTGGAATCGGATCTTGAAAAATTTGAAGGTAAAGTAATCAGGATTCCGCAGCGTGATGAAATTGACGTGCCGGTTACTGAGCACTTTATCGTTGAACTTTATTCCCGCTAAACAAGTAGTTGACCCTCAATATATCAAGCGAGGAGGGTATACCTGATATATGATGATCGAAATTGAAAAGCCGAAAATTGAACTTGTGGAAAAAAATGAACAGGGTACTTATGGTTGTTTTGTAGTTGAACCTCTTGAAAGGGGTTATGGCACTACCCTGGGCAACGCTTTACGCAGAATTTTATTATCTTCCCTTCCGGGAGCAGCAATCACAAACGTTAAGTTTGATGGCGCCTTACACGAGTTTTCTAGCCTGCCGGGAGTGCTGGAAGATACAATAGAGATAATTCTTAACTTGAAATCAATCTCATTAAAGATCCATGCAAATGAGCCTCAGAACCTGGTTATTGATACCGATAAGGCCGGTCAGGTTAAGGCGAAGGATATTAACGTACCAGCAGATGTAGAAATACTTGATGATGAACATTACATCTGCACCCTGGAAGAAAATGCTCGCCTGTACATGGAAATGACTGCAATGAACGGGCGCGGTTATGTTCCCGCCGAGCGAAATAAACAGCCACAACAGCCAATCGGTGTAATACCTGTAGACTCTATGTTTTCACCGATTCGCAGGGTTAATTATAAAGTTGAGAATACCAGGGTAGGCCAGATAACCGACTATGACAAGCTCACCCTGGAACTGTGGACCGATGGCAGTATTGGCCCCGATGAAGCGGTCAGCCTGGCTGCCAAAATATTAAGTACCCATATATCACTTTTTGTGAACCTTACCGAGCAGGTTGATGAGGTAGAAATAGCTCCAGGCAAGGATGAAGACGATCGTGAACGGGCCCTGGAATTGACTATTGAAGAACTTGATCTTTCGGTACGTTCCTATAACTGTTTAAAACGGGCAGGGATCAACACCGTGGGCGAGCTGGTTCGCAAAACAGAGGAAGAAATGATGAAAGTACGTAACCTGGGCAAGAAATCGCTGGAGGAAGTTGAGCAGAAGCTGGAAGAGCTTGGCTTTAGCTTCAACGAGAGCGGAAAGTAAGCCTGCAAGGAGGAAGTTTAGCATGCCATATCAGAAGTTAAGTCGGAAAAGCGGTCCCAGGCGAGCCCTGCTGCGCGGCCTGGTTACCTCGTTTTTACGGACAGGGAGAATAGAAACTACAACTGCCAGGGCATCGGCAATCCGTCCGCTGGCAGAAAAAATGATTACACTGGCCAAAAAAGGTGATTTGCATTCCCGCAGACAGGTCCTGGCCTACCTGCTGGATGAAGATGTGGTAACCAACCTTTTTGAAAAAATCGGGCCGAAGATGGAAGGCCGTGAAGGCGGTTATACCCGGGTAATCAATAAAGGAACCCGTCGTGGAGACGGTGCTCCAATGGTAATTCTGGAGCTTGTTTCAGAATAACTGTTAAATGAAGAGCCGTCCAGAAATCCTTATTGAAGCCAGGGAACTGGCCTATCGCTATCCAGGTGAAGAGAATATCTCTTCACCTGCTGTTTACGGAGTTAACCTGTCTGTAAAAAGGGGAGAATATGTCTCTCTTATCGGGCCAAATGGTTCCGGTAAAACTACATTACTCAAACTTTTTAATGCCCTTTTGGCACCTACGGAAGGCGAGGTGCTTGTTGAGGGCATTTCTACAACTGAGGAAGAAAAACAGGTAGAGATCCGACGCAGCTGCGGAATGATTTTCCAGAATCCAGATAACCAGCTTGTAGCCACAACTGTTGAAGAGGATATTGCTTTTGGTCTTGAGAACCTTGAGCTGCCATCTTCGGAAATAAGAAAGAGAGTTGAAAAGGTATCCTCTGCGCTGGGGTTAAAACATTTATTAAAGCACCCTCCTCACATGTTGTCCGGCGGTGAAAAGGGCAGGGTGGCTATAGCCGGTATACTGGCTATGCAGCCCAGCTGTATCCTGATGGATGAACCAACAGCCATGCTGGACTCAAAAAGCAGGCAGGATGTGCTTGGAGCTGTCCGGCACTTGAACAGGGAACAGGGTTTAGCAGTAGTTCATGTTACCCACTTTCCTGAAGAGGCAGCCCGGGCCGACCGGGTGGTTATTATTGACCAGGGCCGGTTAATAGAACAGGGGCCTCCGTCTGTGATTATGAATAAACTGCAACTTCTTCACCAGCTCGGACTACAGGGCACTGCACCATCTGAACTGGCTGCCCTGCTTCGCAAAGATGGTTTTTCTATCCCAGAGGAAATATTGAACTGCCAGGAGCTGGTCCAGAGTTTATGTACATCGGAACTGAAAATTTAAGCCATATATATATGCCGGGAACTCCCTATGCTACGAAAGCCTTAGATGAGGTTTCATTCAGTGTTGGCGAGGGTGATTTTGCCCTTTTGATCGGCCCCTCCGGCTCGGGTAAATCTACCCTGATCCAGCATTTAAACGGGCTGCTTAAGCCTACCGGCGGCAGGGTAGTTTTCGAGGATCTTGAACTGGGAGCCGAAAATGTCGATTTGCTGTCCCTCAGGAAAAGGGTCGGCCTTGTTTTTCAGATGGCAGAAGAACATTTTTTTTCTGAAACTGTTTATGATGAAGTAGCCTTTGCTCCTCGAAATCTTGGGCTGGAAGAGGATTTAGTGGAGCAAAATGTCAGGTCAGCACTCGAAAACGTGGGGCTCGATTGGCAAGAGGTTTGCCATCGTCATCCTTTCCAGCTTAGTTCGGGACAAAAACGGCTGGTAGCACTGGCAGCAGTTCTATCTATAAAACCGGAAGTGTTGATACTGGATGAACCGACAGCCGGGCTTGACCCGGGGGGGCGGCTGCATTTGTTTGACCTGCTGAGAATGCTGAACCAGCAGACAGGCTTAACCGTGCTTGTTTGTACTCATCACATGGATGAAGTTGCCGCCCTTGCAGATAAAGTGCTGGTTCTTAACCGGGGGAAAGTGGTTATGGCAGGCCCTGCCCCGGATATATTTGCCAGGCGGCAGGAACTGAATGATCTGGGGCTGTCACTGCCGGAAATAACCGAAGTGATGCACTGCCTTGCAAAGAAAGGGCTGCCTGCCAGAACTGATATTTATACTCTGGAACAGGCCAGGGCAGAAATTAATTCACTTAAAAGGCGGTTGAAAAAATGAACCGCAGTATTACTCTCGGACAATACCTGCCCGGGGAAAGCCTGGTTCATCAGTTAAACCCGCGTATAAAAATATTAGCTCTTTTAATCATGCTGGCCGTTTTGTTTATTGTGCAAACTTTTCATGCCCTTATATTCCTTTTACTATTTGCGGTATTGCTTCTGGCTTCTTCAGGCGTCCCTTTCAGCTATTTTTTAAGGGGTATCCGACCGATATTATATATAGCCCTGTTTGCCCTGGTGATATACTTTTTCTTTAACAAGGGCGGGGTAGTGCTTTTACGGATCGGGTCTGTTACCGTAGAATCGGATGGTGTCAGGGAAGGACTATTTGTGGTAACCCGCCTGGTGGCCCTGGTTTTATATTCGCTGTTGCTTACCCTGACAACAACTCCCTTGTCGCTTACTCATGGTATGGGATATTTTCTAAAACCGCTAAGCTATATTGGGCTTCCGACAGATGAAGTGGCTATGATCATGTCTATAGCCCTGCGCTTTATCCCTACCCTGATGGAAGAAAGCCAGCGTTTGATGCGGGCCCAGCTGTCAAGGGGAGCAGATTTTGAAAGCGGTTCAATATTTCGAAAGGCTAAAAACCTTGTCCCCCTGATTGTTCCGCTGTTTATCAGCGCTTTTAGAAGGGCAGATGAATTGGCCCTGGCAATGGAAGCAAGGGGGTTTCGCCTGGGGGCCCGGCGCACCCGCCTGCACGAGGACATTATTGCACCAAGAGACTGGGCCGTGCTGATATTTGTTCTGGCAGTGCTGACTGCTGCGCTGGCTTTAAATATATAATTAAAAGATAGGTTGTATAAAATAACTTATAATAAGCGGCACCCCGGCGACAGTTCAAATATCCCTTAACACAGCGGAGGCCGAAAGTTAGACGATGGAACCGTCACCGTGGCTAAGCGGCTTCAGTTTTTAATAATGTTTTATTAAGGAGCAGGTTGTGCTAAATACTTTAATCTGGATTAGTTATATTGGTACAAACTACAGCGGGTTTCAGATCCAGGAAAATGCACCCACTGTGCAGAAGGAGCTGGAGAGAGCCCTGCAGGTTATCTATAAAGAGCCGGTACGTGTTGCCGGGGCAGGGAGGACGGATTCAGGGGTTCATGCTCGTGGACAGGCAGCAAGTTTTATTGCGCCTTTCAGGATTGATGCCGAAAGCCTGCCGAGCGCTATCAATGCCTTGCTTCCAAATGATATTGTGGTCACCGGGGCCAAGGAGGTAAGCAGCGATTTTCACGCCCGCTATTCATCCAGGGGGAAGATTTACAGCTACACCCTCGACCGGGCAACCTTTCCTAAGGTAATGACAAGAAATTACAGTCTGCATTACCCCGGCAGCTTGGACCTTGATATAATGCAGAGGGCAGCTAAACTATTTGAGGGAGAACATGATTTCAGAGCTTTCCAGGCAAGTGGAAGCGATGTCTCAGGTACGGTTAGAAGATTAAAGAGGGTTGAAGTAACTAACCTGCCTGAAAAAGAGAATCTAATTGTTTATTTTGAAGGGGACGGCTTCCTTTACCGCATGGTGAGGATGATCATGGGGACATTAATCCGTGCTGGGGAAGGGAAGCTTGGCCAGCTTGAGATAGAGATGGCGCTGGCCGGTAAAAACCCTGATGCCGTAGGCCCCACAGTCCCTGCTCACGGTCTCTGCCTGGAAAAGGTTCTATACTGATCAGGCAGCTTATATATTCCTAATATACCAGATTTTCAGAAGATACTACATGAATGAATCGATTAGTCCCAATGCGGAGCGCATGATCAATACTACATCAATGACATCAACCAATCCATCTTTATTTACATCTGCAGCAGTTTTTTGTTCAGGGTTTAGTTCTATCAACTCCAGGGCCTGACGCATAGCTAGTGTTACATCAAGAACATCGATAGTGCCATCACCGTTAACATCACCTGGTACGAATTCTGAGCCTTGAATGTTAATAGTCGTAAGTTTATAGTGCCTGGAGGAGTCAGTTGCTGTGCATGTTAAAGTTACCAATAGTTCATCATTTGCTTTAATTGGTTGTGCCTTTAATTCGTCCTCAGCTATTTCATTACCGTTAAGATATACTTTTTTTGTGATCGCATTTTTATCTTCTATAAAGGTAAAGGGCTGAGTTAAGGTTCTGGAGCGGGACAGCCCATCAAATTTAGTAAGCTTTCCCCTGACATACATATTATTATTTTTAATGTCTTTTAGTTCGATGGTCTCTCCTCTTCCAATATTGCTTCCATCAGCGATCCAATCGATTTTGTCATATCCACTTCCATTAATTGAAAGAATGTCATTTTCCAGTGTAATTTTATTTATTACAGGTGGTTCAGGGGCCCTAGAGGTATTTCTGTTGCACGCAAAGAAAATACCATTAGCGTATGCTTCCTTAACATTTTCCAGGCTAAGCTCCTCTAAGATAAACATGTTCCAGCTGAAAAGGAAGTCAATATAAATAGAGCCGACATGAGTATCGTCATTAGCGAAAGCCCATATCACTTTTTCCGGCAGCGTTTGCATTAAAACATTGTCCCATAATTCTCTATCCCTTGGATAAATATCTCTTCCGTTATATACTTCCATTCCTACCAGGCAATCATGTTTTATATACTTGTCAGCGTACCATTCAACCATATTGTTTGGGTTGTTATATGTATACATGCCGGGGTGAAAAAATTGGGCGAGGCCATCTCTTTCCTGAATTTGGCTTAACACGTAATCTTCATCGCTTGATGCTTCTCCGGTGAAGTCGTTAAAGTGGGAACCCAGATGAATGCCAGCGCTTATCTCTAAACCCTGGATCGCGACCATACCCAGTTCATCAGGATTACGGTTTTCCCAATCATTATTTATACTGTTTAGTGCTGTCCAGGGATAGTTTATTGGGCCTTCCGGGTTGTAGGTATCATGATCGGTCAGTGCTAAAATGCTGTAATTGTTTGCATGGTATTCATCGATAATTTCATGAGGTGGTTTAGTGCCGTCTGAATAATCGGTATGTGTATGAAGATTAGCTTTGAACTGCTGGAAAGTATCCCAGTTAACCTTACTATAGGGGTTTTTAATATCAAAAACTGGGGCAGTTCTTATAATGATACCTCCAAATTCACTAAAATTTTCTACTTCCAGCATTGCTCCTAAATCCATATCCGGGTCGTCTATTTCTAAATCCTCTAGGTTCGTGACTTCAATACCTCCAACTGTAAAAAACTCAAGTTCAAGTGTTTCTGAAGGGTTGGCCTGAACATGATGAGTTGTAAATGTACTGAATAAAGCTAAAATTATAACTATCAAAACAAGATGCATTTTCTTTTTCATTATGGGAACCCCTATCATGATTTTATTAATTACGAGCAAGGAAAGGGAATCGCGCACTGTTTGAAAAGTATTTCTCTGAAAATATTAATTATCCTGCTTTAATTATTAGAAAGCAATAAAAACTGACTGCTGCTAAACTTTTTAATCTTATGATCAAATATTATGGATCACAAAAGCACTGTCCGAACAAGCGGTTTAGAACCAAGGTTAGGACCCATAAACTTCCAGCAGTTTACAGGATAACTATTCTAATATATAATTAGCTGCCAGTACTAAAATGAATCCAATATTCGTTTCTGAGACATTTTGGTTTTTATCTTCTATTTTTGTTTTATAATCTAAATAATCTTCTTGAACGAATACTGTACCACTAACAGGGGAGCCAGAAATGTTACAAAATGATTTAACAGGGGCAGCAGTTTTAATTATTTATTACCTTGTTTTTACAATATTTTTGCCGACTGCTTTTAAGGTATGGTTGAAGGTTGCATCAGAAATAGTTCGCAAAATCCAACATATATCGTATAGCTTATCGATATTTTTGCTTCTTGAGTTGTTCAGTGCATGGTATATATCCATATTGGCTGCGTTTTCCCTGGTAGTGTTGGGATATCCTATTCTGATACTAATTGAGAAGTCATTATTGTATAGAAAGACTTTTGTGGATAGAGAAAAAAAGGGTGGCGAGCTTCGAAAGCAATTATTATGTGTACAGCTTTCTTTTGCACTTCTTATTTCAATTTTTTGGGGGTTTTTCGGAATAGACTGGCGTTATGTTATAGCAGTGGCGATCATGGCCTGGGGTTTTGGTGATGCTGCGGCAGCATTAATTGGAAAAGCTTATGGTAGAAAACGTATTCTTCACCATTTCATCGATTTCGGAAAAACTTATGAGGGCACGGCAGCGATGTTTGTTTTTTCAGGATTGGCTACTTTTTTGACACTACTTATTTATGGAAATCATCCTTGGCATATTAGCCTTTTCCTATCGATCATAGTAGCGATAGTTTCAGCAATAATAGAATTGTTTTCAAGGCGAGGCTTCGACACACTTACTGTCCCGCTTTCTGCTGCTTTTTCTATAATGCCCCTTATATATTTGATTTACTTTTTGGGGTGGTAAGATGAATAGCTTTACTTCAGAACAGAGTGCCAGTCGCGAAAATACTTTTTTAATGGCCTTGTTGCTTAGCATGTGGGGTCCATTGGCCACTGGTTTTGCTGTTATTATGAGCAACTCTACAACACAACTATCGGATTTTATTCGCCGCTCAGTTGAATTGATTGCACTTTTTGTTTCGTGGTGGTTGTTTCGCTACATAAACCGAAATAAAGATATAAGTCGTTTAAAAAAAGCAAAGATGGAACTGATAACCGGTATCTCTGTTTCTGTTGCGCTATTTAGCTCCGGCCTGATTATGCTAATTTTAGCTTTTTCCCGTACTACCGATTTTGAGCCTGGAGGCAATGTATATCCTGGCCTTGTAATAGCAGCCTTAGGATTAATAACTAACACGTGGTTTTGGAGGCGGTATACCAAATTGAACCTTGAGCAGTATAGCTCAATTATTGATTCCCAGAGCCAACTTTATAGAGCTAAAGCTTTTGTGGATCTTTGTGTGATAGTTGCACTTGCTACTGTCTCAATTATCCCCGCTCATCCTGTAGCATGGTATACTGACCTGCTCGGTTCAGTAATCTTAGCCTTTTATCTCTTATGGAGCAGTTTTAGGGCTGCGCAAAAAGCTTTATTAATATTTTCTGCCAGTGGCCGAGGCAATATTTCAAGAGATGAATGCCAAAAGTAGCTTGATATTGATGCTGAAATTTAATTTCGATCATTGAATTTTGTAATGAACTGCGGGCAAAAAGGCTTTGGAAATTTATAATGCAGAGATGTTTAAAATAATTAGTGAAAAAAGCTAATATACAGCCTATATCAGCTTGACAGGGTTTGCAGGGTATATTAAAATGTAGGTTGTGGCTTTACTGGATTGAGGGTAAAAGGAGAGGGTATGAATGAGCATGACATACATGGCTAAACCTCAGGAAGTTAAACGCAGCTGGTATGTTATCGATGCAGCGGGTCGTCCGCTGGGTAGGGTAGCAACGGAAGTTGCAAGGCTTTTGAGAGGAAAACATAAGCCTGAATTTACTCCACATGTTGATACGGGAGATCATGTAATTGTATTAAATGCCGGTCAGGCAGTTTTGACGGGACGTAAGCTGGAGCAAAAGTACTATTATCGCCACTCGGGCTACCCGGGCGGATTGAAAAAAATAGACTACGCAACCATGATGGAAAAAAGGCCTGAGAAAGCCATGTACCTTGCTATCAAGGGTATGCTTCCTCACAACAAGCTGGGTCGGGCAATGCTTAAAAAGTTGCGTGTATACAGGGATGATCAGCATTCTCACGTGGCTCAGCAACCGATTCCCTGGGGTGAAGGGCCGGAAGATAAGAAGGAAGGGGGCCCTAACTCTTGAGCGAAGTGCAATACATGGGAACAGGCCGCCGCAAAAAGTCGGTGGCAAGGGTAAGGCTTAAGCCCGGTACGGGGCGGATTGTAATTAACGGAAAAGAGATGGACCAATACTTCGGTTTGGAAACCCTGAAATTAATTGTAAGGCAGCCGCTGGTTGCTTCAGAAACCGAAGGCAGTTTTGATATTATTGCAAAGGTAGAAGGTGGCGGTTTTTCCGGCCAGGCCGGTGCAATAAGGCATGGTATAGCCCGTGCTCTGTTACAGGCTGATGGTGAATACAGGCCTGTTTTAAAGAAAAACGGATACCTGACCCGTGACCCCCGGATGAAAGAGCGCAAGAAATACGGTTTGAAAAAAGCACGCCGCGCTCCTCAATTCTCTAAGCGTTAAATTATTTTTTTTCTTGATATATTAAAAACCCCACTGCCAGCGTTTTAACCGCGAACAGTGGGTTTTTTGCAGCACCTGTTTTTCCCAGTTTGTTTAAGGAGATCTTTATCGAAGATGTATGAAGTTAAGCCCGGTATATTTTTCATTCAGGCAGAAAACAGGGGTCGCTATCCCTATTCTAATTCGCTTTTTCTAAAGGGTGGTACTAATGTGCTGGTTGATACCGGTGCAGGCCCTGCCTTAAATGATTTACCTGCTGCTCCTGACCGGGTGCTATTGAGCCATTATCACCGTGATCATGTCACATTTAACCATTTATTTAAAGGAGCAGTTTTTTCTGCTCATGAAAAAGATGCAGAAGGTATAGAGTCGCGGGAAGGGTTTTACCGTTTAAGCGGCCTGGACAGGGTAGATATTGAAGCTTACTGGAAAATGGTAAAGCAGTCCGACTTTTCAGCAACCAAGATTGAAAGCTTTATTGGCGAAGGCCAGGTAATAGGAATTGGCCCTTTCAACCTGCAGGTTATTCATCTTCCCGGACACACTCCCGGGCACTGCGGGTTTTATATTGATAAATACAACCTTGTTTATGCCTCTGATCTAGATTTAACCAGCTTTGGGCCGTGGTATGGTAATCCTTCATCTGATCCGGATCAGTTCAGGGCTTCAATTGAAAGGGTTATTGATATGGATCCGGGTATACTGATAACCGGCCATTGCAAACCTATATCAAGTAATATAAAGAAGAAACTTGCTGATTATGCTGCTGTTCTTGAACAGCGAGAATTAGCATTACTGCGAGCATTGAAAGAGAGGCCTTCCTCATTAGATAAACTTGTAGAAAAAAATATTATATATCGTAAGCATTATGGACTGGAAGTATTGATATTCTTTGAGCGGATGATGATTGAAAAGCACCTTGAAAGCCTGATAAAAAGAGAAATAGTGATTAAAACAGAGGAAGGGCTTTACGAAGCCTTTTAAACTGCAGTTTAAACTGTTTATATTAGTTGTCAAACCACCTGTTCTCCATTATAATTGAAATAAGAACCCTTATTAGATTTATTATTTGGCGTAATTCACAGGCAGTATAGGTGTTTATTACCTGCTTATGGAATTAAAGAAGGTCTCAGCGATGAAAATAAAAAACTATATTGAAGAAAAATTAAAGCAGGGCGCTGTTCATGTGACCCTGATTGACCCTTCGCGGCAGGCCCCCGATGCAGCCGGAAGATTGGCGGAGACTGCCCAGGAAGTGGGCAGCGACCTTATTTTCGTTGGTGGTTCTTCCGGGGTAACCCAAAAAACGTTGTCCGAAACAGCAACCATGGTTAAGCAGCGGGCTTCCATACCGGTTCTTTTTTTCCCCACCGGTACTGATTCAGTAAGCCTTAACCTGGATGCTTTTTTATTTTTAAGCCTCTTGAATTCCCGCAATTCCAAGTTTATAAGCGGCACTCAGTCTAAAATATCTTCGGTGCTAAAACGTCTTGAAGTAGAAGTTTTATCCGTAGGATACATTTTAATTGAGCCCGGAATGAAACTTGGCGAAATCGGAGAAGCTGACCTGGTAGCGCGTGACAACTTCTGGCAGGCAATAGGTTATGCCCTGACAGCCCAGTATATGGGCATGTCTTATGTATACCTGGAGGCAGGTAATGGGTCTGCGCAGCCCGTCCCTGCCGGCATGATCAGGGCAGTTAAGCGTGAAGTCGGTGTGCCCCTGATTGTAGGCGGGGGAATACGAACTGCCATTGATGCCCGGCGGGTCCGCCAGGCCGGTGCGGATATAGTGGTTACGGGAACAGTCATTGAAGCCGCCGGTTATCGTGAACGCCTGCGATCAATTCTCAGCGCTCTCAAAGATTAACATATAAATTTATTTCGCAAAATAGAACAGGGGACGGAGTACTGTTTCACAGTAAAGCAAGAATCAGGGGACGGTTTGAAACAGTACTCCGTCCCCTGTTCTATTATTTTATCAACTTTTTATGTAGCAGGTACCCCGTCCCCTTGCTGCGCTTCTAGTGTCGTGCGCAGTCTCCGCCCCGGCCGCTTACTGTTTCCAGGGCGTGATCAAGTACCGGGCGAATTACATCCATGCATTCGGCAACCGCTTTTGGGCTGCCCGGTAGATTGACAATCAAGGTTTTGCCGCTAATGCCTGCTATCCCCCTGGATAGCATCGCTTTTTCTGTTACTGCAGCGGTTGCATGCCGTATTGCTTCCGGGATGCCCGGGACCTGCCGGTCAATTACATCAAGGGTTGCTTCAGGTGTTACATCACGGGGACTAAGGCCGGTGCCGCCGGTAGTGAATATGGCATCAACCCCCCTGTTAACTGCATCCCGCATAGTTTTTGAAAGCGCCGAACGATCATCAGGAACAATTACCAGATCAACAACTTCTCCCCATGGTTTCAGTATTTCTGCCAGGGCCGGGCCGCTTAAATCTTCGCGCTCACCACAGGAGCCTTTATCGCTGGCAGTAATCACGGCAAAAGTGTAGGATACTTTTACCTCTACCCTGTCGCCCACTTTCACCTTACCCTCCTGCAAGACTTCTGCGAAAATACCTTCGCGGGGCATGACACAATCTCCGGCCTGGTGGTAAATAGCGCAGCGATCATGGCATTCTTTGCCTATTTGCGATACCCTGAGTACGGCATCGCTGCCTACCTGCAGCCTGGTTCCCACCGGCAGGCTCGGCAGGTCTATGCCCCTGGTGGTAAGGTTTTCTGCAAAATCACCGGGGCCCACATCCAGGCCTTTTTCGAGCATTTTTGCAATACTTTCTTCAGCCAGCAAGCTTACCTGGCGGTGAGCGAAACCGGCATGGGCATCATCTTTCAGCCCCATATCTTTAATCAGCATACTTTCACCGATATTCTTTTTGCGCTGCCCCTTTTCCGGGCTGGTGCATACTGCAATTATTTCTGCCATCAATCCTGCTCTCGGCGGTAGTGCCCCGAGCGCCCCCCCTTCTTTTCGATGAGACGTATATTTTGAATTACCATATTTTTGTCCACTGCCTTACACATATCATAGATGGTCAGGGCAGCTACGCTTACCCCGGTTAGCGCTTCCATCTCAACGCCAGTCTGGCCGGTTAGCTTAACTCTTACCCCGATCTCTATCTTTGATTCTTCCTCCTTAGGGTGGAAATCTACTTCAACCCCTGCTATGCCAAGCGGGTGAGCCATTGGAATCAACCGGCCAGTTTCCTTGACTGCCATTACTGCAGCAACCTGGGCAACGGACAGCACATCACCCTTGGCCAGGCTGCCGGCCATTACCCTGGTAAAAGTTGCAGGGTCCATTAAAATTTCTCCTTTTGCGTACGCTTCACGGGTGGTCTCTTTTTTCCCTGAAACATCGACCATTTTCGGGCGACCTGCCTGGTCGAAGTGAGTGAGGCCCTCAGAATCTAAAGTCTCTTCATGTCTGTTTTCGATAAAGTAGTTAATTATAAAGTCAGCAAGGGCTTTGATGTCATAAATGTTGATCACGGGGATGTCAAGTTTAAGATCAAAACGGTCAGAAAGAACAGCAATTGTATGATCGGGCAGCAGCGGGTCCGGGTTAACTTCACTGCGTACAACCTCTATTTTGGGGTGCCTGCTTTTTTTATTGCCTTCGATAATAATTAAATCAAAATTAGTTAGTAAATCAGCTGCCGCTTCACTGCCGCTTTTACCTTTTTCCGAGCCGTAGAGAAAAAAACCTTCCGGGGTTGTGAAGCCTGCTATCCCTGCACCGGCTTTAGAAAACCGGTAGCTGTCCTTGCCTGGCAAATCAATATCATAGTGATCAAGATTGCCCTTCATTGCGGCAACACGCAGGCCGCGCCTTTTCAGTTCGGGTAAAAGTTTTTCCAGGATTGTTGTTTTTCCGGTTCCCGACTGAGCGGCAACCAGGTTAAAAATTACTGGTGACACCTGACAAACCTCCAAACTATGTGTTTATTATCCCCCTGTTTTAGACATCCCGCGCATTGAACCAGGTTTAACGGAGCCGCAAGCACCGTCAGCTGCCATTTGATGACTTGCCTGTTTGCTGGTCAAGACATTCTTGATCAGGTTTTGAAGGGCTTTTTTGTTATTTATAACAGGGCGAACTGAAATCTCATCCTGCCAGTAGAGACAGGCTTTCAAGTTTCCTTCTGCAGTTAAGCGCAGACGGTTGCAGGTATTGCAGAAATGTTTGCTGATCGGGTGGATCAGACCGATTGTGCCTTTGGCCCCTTCCAGGGCATAAGATTCTGCGGGCCCGGCGCCTCCCGGCAGAGGGATAGGCGTGAGGTTCAGCCCGGCTTTTTCTGCTGTTTCTTCAATATAGCTTAAAGGCAAGTAATGGTCCCTGTAAGCGCAATCGTGATCACCGATTGGCATGTATTCTATAAAACGAATGTGCAGCGGCCTGTCAATAGTTAATCTTAGAAAATCAAGGACTTCATCTTCATTAATGCCTTTCATCAGGACTACATTCAGCTTGACAGGTTCGAGGTTGTATTTTAGGGCTGCGTCAATTCCGTTTAATACTGCGTCAAGGTCACCACAGCGGGTTACCTGGTGGTAAAGATCCGGTTTCAAGGTATCCAGGCTGATATTAACCCGTTTGAGGCCAGCCTGCTTTAGCTCTTCTGCATAACGCCCGAGCAGGATACCGTTTGTGGTCATTGCCAGGTCTGTAATTCCCGGAACTGCAGCGATTCTTTCAACCAGGCTAACAATTCCCTTGCGAACCAGCGGTTCACCACCGGTAACCCTTATTTTACTGATACCAAGTTCTGCTCCTGCTTCAACAACCCTGATAATATCTTCGTAACTTAGAATAACATCGTGAGAGATCTGTTCAATACCATCTTCTCCCATACAGTATTGACAGCGCAGATTGCAGCGATCTGTAACAGAAATTCTAAGGTAGTCGTGGTTTCTTCCATATCCATCTTTTAATGGCACTATTATTGCCCCTTCCCTGCATCCCTCATGCTATAACCACCAAGGGCTTCAACCTGTTTTTTAAAATTACCGTCGGTAATAATTGATAACAGTAATTTAGCTTCGGCGCTATTGTAGAAATCCTCGCTCATTAATAAATCGTATCGTTCTTCCACCAGGGGTATAAAGTCAAGATCAAAAGCCCGTGCTGCCGGTAGAATTCCCAGCCCTACCTGGGCGGTTCCTGCTGCCACCGAGGCAGCGACGTTCAGGTGAGTGTGCTCTTCCCTTTCGTAACCGTATATTTCGGATGGCGACAGCCCGTCCTTTTCCAAAAGGTAATCAAAAAGAATTCTTGTCCCTGCCCCTTTCTGACGGTTGATGAAAGACAGTTTATTTTTAGCCAAATCTTTAATTCCCTCAACCTGTTCAGGGTTCCCTTTTGCGACTATCCAGCCCTGCATACGGTAAGCGAGTGTAATAAGCCGTGTGCTGGCACGGGGAAGCATTTTGTCGACATATGGGCGATTATAATCTCCTGTTTCAGGATCGAATAAGTGGACGCCTGCGAAATGGGCCTGGTTGCGGCCAACAGCTGTTATACCGCCCATGCTGCCCATGTGCGATGATGAAAGGCTTACATCAGGGGCTTTTTCCTTCAGGGCAGTGTTAAGCAGATCTAAAATCAGGTCATGGCTGCCCGCGGCAAGCAGGTTCCTGTGCAGCTCCCCGAGAGGCCTGTAGAGCTCTATTTCTACTTTTTCATCCTGCTCAAAGCCCAGTGAATTGGCCGGAATAACCAGCAAACCATCAGCCCGGACAAGCGACATTGTCACTCCCGCACCGCGGGCCAGGGGATTGGCTATGAACCGGTCATTTACATAACCAACAGACATCCGCACAAATTCCTCGGCTCCCAATTCTGAGACAACCCTGCGGCCCAGGGTGACTGACAGTTTTTCCCGCTGCGGCAGGGGAAGGCCCAGGTAGCTATAGATTAATGGTCGGGCAAACCATTCAAGGCTCATGTATGCCGATACGGGGTAACCGGGAAGGCCTATTACAGGTTTACCTTTCGCTTCTCCCAGGATGGTCGGTTTGCCGGGCCGTGTTGCAACGCCATGTAAAAATACCCGGCCAATATTTTCTAAAACGGGAAAGGTGTAATCTTTTTCCCCGGCAGAAGATCCTGCATTTATTATCACCAGGTCAAATTTTTCCAGGGCTGCGGTTAAAGCCTTTTCAATTTTACCGGGGTCATCTGGCACTATTTCCATGATCTCCACTGCAGCTCCCCATTCAGCCAGGTATGAAGCGATTACGGTGCTGTTAAAATCCGGGATGCTGCCTTTTTCTCTTATATTTTCGGCCCTGACAATTTCTGAGCCGCTCGGAATAATTGCCACTTTAGGTTTGACAAGCAGGGGAACTTCTGTAATTCCCCCGGCCAGCAGGGCTCCAAGATCGGCAGGTTTCAGGCAGTGGAAAGCAGAAACTATTAGTTCCCCGGCGACTACATCTTCACCTACAGCGCGGACATGCTGCCAGGGTGTTGCCGGGGCCAGGATTTCTGCTTTTCCGTCTTCATAAAGGTGAATATCTTCAATTTTGATTACAGCATCAAAGCTTTCCGGCAGGGGGCTGCCGGTATTGATGTTATAATATCCGGCTTCCGGCTCCAGCAGAAGAGGGTTTTGGTCAGATGCGCGAAATGTTTCTTCGGCTTTAACTGCTATCCCGTCCATTGCTGCTGAGTGGTAGCCGGGCATGGAGTAACGGGCAAATACAGGTTCCGCTGTAACACGCCCCAGCGCTTCTGAGACCGGTTTTGTTTCTGTACGGCGCGAAATGCTCGTTTTGGACAAAAATATTTCAAGCGCTTCCTGGCGTGGCGTGTTGCTTAAATAAATTTTTCTCATTTGGTGCCTCCTAACAGGTTAAAACTATGCTCAATCCCAAATAAATACTTCTACCGGTTCGCCGGCGTTAAGGCCCTCGCTTGCTGAGGGAATAATTAACAGGCCATCTGCTTCAGCCAGGGTGCGCAGCATGCCCGAGCGACCGAATATGGGTACAGCCCTTGGGACATCGGTTCCGTTATCGAGCTTAACCCGCACATAATCGGTGCGTCCTGTTTTCGAAGCAACATTGCGGGTTAGAACTGCCTTTACAGTTGGCATGTAATCTGCCTTTGCCCGGCCGGATAATTGGTCTATAATAACCTTGCCAAAAATGGCAAATATATTTAGCGCTGAAACGGGGTGGCCAGGAAGCCCCAGCACTGGTTTTCCTCCACAATTTGCCAGCAAAGTTGGTTTGCCCGGTTGAATGGAGATCCCTTCGACTAAAAGCCCGGGGCTGCCCAGTTCCTGCATCGTTTTAGCTGTAAAGTCGCGGCTGCCTACTGAACTGCCGCCGGAAAATACCAGCAGATCTGTATCTTCCAGCATCTTTTTGCTTTTTCCCAAAAAGTCTTCAAAACGGTCGGGCAGGATTCCCCCGTATATTATATCTGCCCCAAACTGGCTGGCCAGGTGCATCAGGGCCGGTGCATTGCTGTCCCTGATTTGACCGGGGCCGACCTCTTTGCTGTGATAATCTATCAACTCATCACCGCTGGAAAAAAACCCGATACAGGGCTTACGGTATACTTTAATTGACGTTATGCCTAAAGAAGCGAGCAGGCCAACCTCGGGGGCGCGCAGCTTGTGGCCCTTTTTAAATACAGGGTCACCTTTTTTTATATCTTCACCACGGTGGATGACGTTTTCACCAGGCGCCACCTGGCGGAAAGCCTGGACAGTATTACCTGATACATCTACATCTTCAACCATCAATACCGAATCTGCCCCTTCGGGAAGCATGCCGCCTGTATGAACCAGGCAGCACTGCCCGAATTTTATGGGCGGTGCAATTTGACCCATCAAAACTTCTCCCACGTTTTCAAGCAGGGCCGGGATGCTCTCGCTTGCGCCAAAGGTATCTCTTGCTGCAACAGCATATCCATCAACAGTCGAGCGGTCAAACCCGGGCACATCTTCAGGTGCTGTTATCATTTCTGCCAGGAAACGGCTGCCGGCAGATTCAAGCTTTACTTCTTCATAATCGAGGCTTGAAAAATTTTTTACAATAATTTCTATTACTGCTTCAGGTTCGGTAACTTTCATTAACTTCATCAAGGCACCCCGCAGTTTGAAATAAAAAATCCGCGCCTCCAGTTGCAAGAAAACGCGGCTTTTTTACCAAGGTCTCCTTTCCAAGCACGGGAGGCGGGGGGGTTTCTCCCCCAGCCCAGGCCTTCCACCATAGCTTTTGTCAGCAGTAGGTGAAGAGGCTCGGAGTTATATACAATCACGGTCTTCATTATATCATATATTACTTATATAACGAAACAGTAAATGGGTTATTAATGGATTAATGAGGTGAATGGCATTGAACTAAGCAAAGAAAAATATAAAAAAAGGGTAATTGACAAAATGCTTTTAGTAAGGGTAGAAAATAAGCCCCAGCAGGGCCCCGGCTGCAATAAAATAGAGAGGGCTTAACGGGCGCAGGATGCTGGCGACCAGTATGGCAGCAAAGATTAAAGCGGTGGGGATGTCAATTACTGCCGTCCCGCCAAGGCTGTAAGATGCCAGCAATATCAGGGCTACCATGGCAGACCGCAGGCCGTTTATAAATTTTTCCGCTGCCGGGTTTTGAATCACTTTTAATAGAACCTTTGAAAGTATAAGCAGTAATACCAGGGAGGGAGTGATAACTCCCAGTGAGGCAACCAGTGAGCCCGCCACACCGGCCATTTTGTAGCCGATAAATGTTGCCGCATTTATAGATACCGGCCCGGGAGTCATCTCCGCAATTGCGATGACATCAAGAAATTCAGAAGCACTTAACCATCCGTGAACAGAGATTACTTCTGCCTCCATCAGCGGAATCATGGCATAACCGCCACCAATCGTAAACAGGCCGACTTTGACAAATGACAGGTAGAGTGAGACCAGGATGCTCAAGCGCTATTTATACCTCCCCTGGTAAAGAAATAGCCCGACTATACCGCCCAGCAGCAGAACCAG
>SLQM01000125.1 GCA_007131435.1 Syntrophomonadaceae bacterium | reverse complement strand
TTCCTATTCCATATTTATAGCAGGTATTTTAGCAGTTCTTGGCCATAACTACAGCATATTTTTAAATTTCAAAGGCGGCAAAGGCCTTGCCACTACGGCAGGGGTATTTCTGGCCTTGTCGCCGGCAAGTATCGTTTATGCAATTATCTGTGCTGTAGCCCTTACCTTAATTCTCAGGGATACGAATACTGCTTTTGGTATTGCTGCTTTGTCAATTCCCATAATACTGGCTTTTCAATTTGGCTCAGCAGACTGGATTGTCTTTGGTGCAGCCATGGCCTTAATTGTAGCATTTAAACATCTACCCGACTTCAGATCTTACAAAACCGGGAGAAGAAAGGTTTTTCCAGAAAAACGCTAAATCTTAAAATAACTGAACATCTGTCCAAAGTTTATTCCTGCTATAGTTTTATTGATGTATAAACGGTAGAGCTGCCTGTTCCCTTCCTCAAGGTGATATGATTTTATGCCGTGAGTTATTGAAAGGAAAGTTTCGATATATGCAGCCAGTTGATCACATGCCTTAATGATCTCACCATCCAGCGGTGAATAAATATCCTTATTATATTGTTCATTGATTTCATCTGAGCTAACGGTAACAGTTAGCCCATCTTTAATAATTTTGCCCTGGAATTCATTGTCCGTAAAATATTTTAACTCCCTGTGCCAGCTCACCGGTAACAGGGGGAAAATTCTTTCCTCCAGCTGCCTGTTTTCTATATCCTTGATGATCTCGTCGATGCCGGCAACTGACCTTTTAACCGGCGAAACTATATCCCGGGTCAAAACTTCAGGCAGGTCGTGAAATAGGGCGGCAAAATAATTATTATAAATTCTTTTTGGGCAAGCGCTCATTTCCAAAGAGCACAGGTAGCTCATCATAGCTACTATTAACATGTGTCCCATTACTGAAGTTTTTGGAAGCCTTGGTGATTGAGCCCAGCGCTGCTGGAAACGTAACTGGCCTACCAGGTCAAGAAAATTACTCGTTTTTTTACCGAGGGCAAGCTTTTGAACTCCCGCCAGGTCATAATGCTCTTCGATCTGGTTAGCAATTGCAGCCCTCGTATCTTCAAGGCCGTATAAACCTTCATTCAGGCGGTAGATAATTTTGAACTCCCAGTTTGTTGCCAGGTAATGAGCTGCCCTTAATATTCTTCTTTCCAGCAAATCATGATCCCGGTTAAAAAAATATTTTTCCATCAGCGCGGGAAAATCAAGTTTTAAATCGCATACTTTATCTTTTAACTTGTCCAGTACCCAGCGGTTTAGCTGGTCACCTTTCTCATCCATAAGACGGTAGTAAACAGGTGGTTTAATATCAGTAAGAACAATCCGGTGCAGAAATTCGAAAAGACCGCCTTCTATTAAACCCGGCCAGTTAATTTTTGCTCCGTGGTCTGCCTCTTCAATTTTCGCCAGTACATATGCATAAACCATCTTGTGGGCCTGTTTATCAAGTTCTGTAAAATGTTCAGGACGAATATGATCGTTCCATCTCTGTATGCTTGCTGCCTCAAATAGCAGCTCGAACAGCTCTTTTCTGATCATTTTTTCACGACCCTTCTCGTTTTATTATCTTTGGATCCACAGGCTTTATTAAGTATTTTTACCAAGCTTAGACTCTGTGCCGTTCAATAATCTTTTAATATTCTCTAAATGCCTGATACAAACCAAAACTGCTGTAACCAGGCCAAAAACAATATATGGAAAATCAAAACCCAGCAGCCAAAATAACAACGGTACCATACAGGCTGCACTAATTGATGCAAGCGAAACATAACGGGTTGCCCCTATTATTAGCGCTGCAAAAACCGTAAGAATTAGTGTTATTTGCCATGATAGCGCAATTAACACCCCAATACCGGTAGCTGCGGCTTTACCGCCTTTAAATTTTAAAAAAACAGGATAACTATGCCCAATCATAGACAAAAACCCGGCAATAAGGTAAACCTCTGGTTGGCCGCTTATCAGTTTTGCCAGGTAAACTGAGGCTAAACCTTTCGAAAGGTCGAGGATGAATACCGGCAAAGCAGCCTTCCAGCCAATAACCCTTAATACATTTGTTGCCCCTATGTTCCCGCTACCATGAGCCCTAATGTCTGTTCGGATAAAGAATCGTGAAATTATGAAACCGAAAGGCAGAGAACCGATTAGATATGCCGCTAACCATATTAAGAAAGTCAACTTAATCTCCCCTTCGAACCCTCTTGTTAAATTTAATCCTCACTGGCGTACCCATGAAGTCGAAAGCTTCACGTATCCTGTTTTCCAGGTACCTTTTATATGAAAAATGAATCAGTTCCGGCTCATTAGAAAATAATACGAAAGTAGGCGGTTTAATCGATGGCTGGGTGCCATAAAATATTTTTACCCTTTTACCTTTAACATTTGGCGGTGGATTTACAGCCAGTGCATCTTCAAGCAGCTCATTCAACAAGGCTGTGGGAATACGTTTATGCTGCTCCTGCCAGACCTTAACGAGGATAGGGAACAGCCTGTCCAGCCGTTTTCCGGTCAGCGCTGATATAAATTCTACAGGCGCATAAGGAACAAAACTGAATTGGCGGGTAATATCCATTAGCTGTTTATCCCTCGCTCCATCCACACCTTTTTTCAAATCCCATTTATTGACTGCAATTACCAATCCTCTTCCTTCCTGGTCAACAAAGCCTGCCAGGCGCTGATCCTGTTCTGTAATTCCGTCTTCGGCATCTAGAACAAGCAGCGCCAGATCTGCTCTCTGAACTGCTTTCAGCGATCTGAGGACGCTGTAGTATTCAACTGAATCTTTAACTTTACTTTTTCGCCTCATCCCCGCTGTATCAATCAATAGATAAGGCTGTTCTTCAAGGTAAAACAGCGTATCAACAGCATCCCGGGTTGTTCCGGGTTCACTGCTGACAATAACCCTTTCTTCACCAAGTATTTTATTGATTATTGAAGATTTACCCACGTTGGGCCGCCCGATGACTGCAACTTTAATCGCATTTTCAGGATACAAGCTATCTATTAAGTCATTATCCGGCAGCAGATTAGTTACAGCGTCAAGAATTTCCCCTGTTCCCCTGCCGTGAGCAGCTGATAAGGGCATCGGTTCACCGAAACCAATACTGTAAAATCCATACACAGCTTCTTCTGAGCCATGGAAATCAAGCTTGTTAATAACAGGAAGAACTTTTTTTCCACTTTTTCTTAGTATTCCTGCTATTTCCTGGTCGAGAGGTGTAAGCCCATCTCTGCCATCTAAAAGAAATATAATTACGTTGGCTTCGGATATTGCCAATTCAACCTGGGCTCTTATTCGTACCGAGAATTCTTCAGTTGTATCAAAAGTTAACCCTCCGGTATCGATAATAACCAGGCTTTTCCCACCCCACTCAGAAATACCATATAAACGGTCCCTGGTAACTCCCGGTACTTTTTCTTCAATAGCTGTTCTAGCTTTAGTTAACCTGTTAAATAATGTAGATTTGCCTACATTAGGACGGCCCACAATTGCTATGATATTTCCTGCCATAAGCCTGTCCTCCCTCTATTCTCAATATATTTTTAAAATGATTGCCTGGCCCTATCAATATCAACAATTTTTTGGATTAATTCCAGCGGCCCGGATACCGGGATGATCTTAGTATTAAGCCCGGCTTCTAACGCAGGGATGTCCGTGTCATCCAAAAACATTTCACTCTGCTCTTTAAGCATACTCTTGGAAATAAAAAGAACGTCACCTATTTCTTTTCCTTCTAAAGCGCTTTTTATGTCGCTGCCGGTCAATAAACCGGTAACGGAAACATGTCCTCCAAAAAAAAGATTATCTATTATTTCTATGTTTACATTAAGGCCTTTAATACTCGACAGGGATTTTTTTAGCTCTTCAATAATTCCTTTAGCTGCACTTCCAGCTGCAATAGTAATCTTTAAATCTTTTTGCAGCGCTTTTATACCCAAACCGGGAAGTTTATCAAGTTCATCAAGAAATAGTCTTGCCAATCCTACACCATTTTCTAACTGGGGAAAGCCCTCGTACTCTTCAGATGGCGGGTAATCTACCCCTGCCAGTGTGTAAAACTCATCTGCAAGAAAAACAAACCTGCTCTTTTTTTCCAAAAGGTATTTCTTTTGCATTTTCCCTATTTTGCTTACCAGCTTGGATGCCTCACCCGCTGTAAAAGAACTTATAGTTTCCAGATCTTGGCGATAACCTGTTAAGCCAACCGGAACCAGGGCGACACTTAGAATTGACTTGCCCATACCAGCTAGATCATTTATAGTTTTATTAAGCTCTTCCCCTGTATTAATACCTGGGCACAGTACAACCTGTGCATGAATCTTAATACCGTTAACTGCCAGGCTTTTCAAGTTTCTAAGACCCCGCTCTGCCCTTTTACTTCCGAACATTTTAACCCTCAGCGCGGGATTGGTAGTATGTACAGATACGTATAAAGGGCTCAGCTGTAATTTAATAATACGTTTGATCTCACTTTCTGTCAGGCGGTTTAAAGTGATAAAATTACCGTATAAAAATGAAAGCCGGTAATCATCATCCTTCAAGTACAAGGATGAACGCATATTCCCCGGGTTCTGATCGATAAAACAAAAAATACATCGATTGCCGCATCTTTGCAATTCATTCAGCGTTGGTGGATCGAAAGCTAGACCCAGCCCTTCTCCCGCTTTTTTAACAGTTTTTAAGCGTCTAAACAGTCCTGGCTCATCCTGGGCCAGGACAGACACATTTTCGCCTGACTCCATTATTTTATAATCAATAATGTCTGTTGGCCTGCAGTTATCTATCCTGAATATCTTCCACCCTGATTTTAGCCCGGCAGCTTCCGCAGGTGAATTTTTATCTACCGCACTGATCAGAAACCCCTTTTCTTTGGTCCTGATCTTATGATCATCTTTTACTGGCATAATAGTTTGGGTCCAGACCTCTCCTCTGCATCCATTCTGCAGTATATCCACTGACAACCAGCGGAACCTCCTGTAGCTCTTTAATGCTTTTGGCACCTGTCATCATCATGATTTTTTTTAATTCTGTTATTAATCGCTTATAATAGTTCAAAAGGTAATCATAGCCTTTATTTTGTAATATATAGACGGGATAAGCGGCCATACCGCATATTGAAGCACCCATGGCCAGGGCTTTTGCTATATCAGTTGCATTATAAAGACCGCCTGAAGCAGCTATATCGAGGCTTTTCCCTGAAGCCATTTTAACTTCGGCCAGGCTGATAGCGGTCGGGATTCCCCATTTCTTAAGATCTGCATCTATCTTTCTACCGGAACGTTTCAATTCAATATCGATGAAATTGGTTCCTCCCCTGCCACCGATGTCAATTCCTGCTATACCAGCTTCTTTAAGTTGCACTGCCTGTTCTTTAGCAACACCAAAACCAACTTCTTTTGCAATTACAGGGACATCAGATGCTTTTACTATCTGTTGAATCCGCCTGACCATGCCTTCAAAATTACAATCTCCTTCTTCCATCCATAGCTCCTGGGGTACGTTCAAGTGCACTTGAAGTGCATCTGCTTTTATCATCTTAACAGCACGTTTAGCCATTTCTGGCGAAGCATATGATCCAATGTTTGCATAAATCAGACCGTTGGGATTAATTTTACGAACTACTTTGAAACTATTTTCCGCGCGCTTGTCGTCTAAGGCCATCTTCTGGGATCCTACAGCCATTGGCATTTCAAACTCCCTTGCTATTTTAGCCAGAGCTGTATTAATCACAAAAGCTTTTTTTGTTCCACCGGTTAAAGCATTAATGCAAAAGGGCGAACGCATTGTTCGCCCCAGGAATTTTGTTTGAAGGCTGACTGCATTAAAGTTTAGGTCAGGAAGGCAGTTATTAATAAAAGTAATATCAGAAAATACTGCCCTCGTTGGCATCCTGCGGGTACTTAGCCACAGGTGCTCATCTTTGCGGTTCAGCCTCTTCATTTAGCTTGTTTCACCTTCTTCAGCTTCCTCTTTATTCTCAGGTTCGGTTTCTTCTTTTTTCTGATCAGCGGAGAATTCCTCGCTATCAAACAAGTCGCCAAAAACATCCCCTAGGGTTACATTTCCATTTTCTAAATCACCCTTGCTGGCAGCTTCTGTACCGGCAGCAAAACCCCGGGTTTCTTTCAGGCTAAGGCTAATCCGCTTTGCTTTCGGTTTTACTTCGATTACCTTGACCTCTACTTCTTCGCCCTCGCTTAACACTTCAGATGGATGCTTGACATGATAATCTGCTAATTGTGAAATATGGGCCAATCCTTCTACGCCCGGCTTGATTTCAATGAATGCTCCAAAGTTTACAAGACGGGTTACTTTACCAGGCAATACCTGTTCACTTTCAAGATCTTCCACTGCTTTAATCCACGGGTCAGGCTTCGTTTTGCGGATACTAAGGCTAATACGATCTTTTTCAGGTATAACTTCAAGCACCTGAACTTCAATCTCATCGCCAACTTTAAGTAATTCTTTTGGGTGCTTTACCCTGTCCCAGGAGATCTCTGAAATGTGTACCAGGCCATCTATTCCACCAACATCTACAAATGCCCCGAAATCGGTTAGTCTTTTTACAGTACCTTTAACTACAGAATCCACTTCCAACGCTTGTAAAGTGGCTTCCCTCTTTATGGCAGATTCTTCCTCTAAAATTTTCCTTCGGGATAAGATCAGCTTATTTTTCTCCTGATCATGTTCAATTATTTTAAAACTCAACTCTTTATCTTTAAATTCATTGAAATCAGGAATATACCTGGTATCAACCAGTGATCCGGGCATAAAACCCTCAATCCCTGAGCCGAGATCTACCACAATTCCGGCCGGAACTACCTGCTTTACCTTTCCTTCAAGAGTTTTACCTTCCTCCAGGGCATTTTCTAACTCTTTTAATCGTTTATCCCTGGCAAGCCTTTTATGAGAAACAATAACCTTGCCATCCTGTTCGTCGATATTATGAACCGTGACTTCAATATCGTCTTCAGGAGAAAACAGCTCTTCAAGGCTTTGCCCTGCAGCAAGATGTACCTCGCTCAAGGGCAGTACTGCTTCTGTTTTGGCTCCAATGTCAACGTAAACCTCTTCATCAGTAACACGAGCTATTTTCCCTGTTACCTGTTCACCTTCCTGGGGCACCATTACTTCCCCGGTAAAATCAAACTGCTCCTCTTTTAATTCTTCAACTTTCTCACTTACCTCTTCTGTCTTACTTTCAGTCTCTTCCTCCGTTTTCTCCAAGTTCTCATTAGCCATACTTTCGTTCTCCATTCTGTCCACTACCTCCTTTATCGTCCAGTGGGGAGTTGAGGCTCCGGCTGTCAAGCCTATAGATTCAAACCTGCTGACAAACCTCAGATCCAGCTCCCCTGCATTAGCTACCAGGCAGGTTGGTTTTAGCTGCCGGCAGCAGTCAAAAAGAGTCTGCGTATTAGCGCTTGATCGACTGCCAACCACTACAAACGCATCGACTCTTTGTGCCAATTTAAAAGCTTCTTCCTGTCTGAGCCCGGTTTCAGGGCAGATTGTTTCAAATATAACACCATCAGGATTTTTTTGCATAAAATAATCCTTGACCTTCTCATATTCTCTGGGATCAGCAGTAGTCTGTGCGATTAAAGCAGAAGATCCATCGAAGATCAATCTTTGCATTTCATCCAGAGAACCGACAACTCTGACCTTTTCTCCTGCCCACCCTACCAGGCCTTTTACTTCCGGGTGGCTGCTATCGCCATATATTATAACGCTTAAGCCTTTACTATTCATCCTGCTGGCAATGTTTTGAACCCGCTTTACTCTTGGGCATGTTAAATTAATCAGCTTATTACTAACCGCTGCTTCCAGCTCGCTTATTTTTTCTGGCGGTAAGCCATGGGTCCTGATCGCTACAAAATTTCCCTGTCCAGAAGTTAGATCTTCTAAGACTTTAATCCCTTTTTTTTCTAAGTAGCTAACAACTTCTTCATTATGGACAAGAGGTCCATAAGTTGATCCGCTTCCATATTCTTCAGCTTTTTTAAGCAGTATATCCAGAGCCCTGCTTACCCCGGTGCAGAATCCTGCTTTTCCAGCAATGATAACCTTCAAACATTTCACTCCAT
>SLQM01000217.1 GCA_007131435.1 Syntrophomonadaceae bacterium | reverse complement strand
CGATACTGCAGGCCGCCTGCATATAGATGAAGAAATGATGTCCGAAATTAAAGCGGTTAAAGAGGCAGTTAACCCTGAAGAGATTTTGCTTGTAGTTGATGCAATGACGGGACAGGATGCAGTAAATGCAGCTTCGTCTTTTAATGAAGCAGTTGGTTTAAGCGGTGTTATTTTAACCAAGCTTGATGGAGATACCCGTGGCGGTGCAGCTCTGTCTGTCCGCGCGGTTACCGGTTGCCCGGTAAAATTTGTTGGGATCGGTGAAAAAATTGATGATCTAGAGCCTTTCCACCCCGACAGGATGGCCTCCCGCATCCTGGGCATGGGGGATGTATTATCATTAATTGAAAAAGCAGAGGCAACGGTCGATAAGGAAAAAGCCAGGGAACTGGAAGAAAAACTTCGTAAGCAGCAGTTCACCCTGGATGATTTTAAAGATCAACTGGGCCAGCTTAAAAACCTCGGCTCCATGGAAGATATTTTAAATATGATTCCTGGTGGCGGAGGGTTGCCAAAAGAAGTTAAGCAGATGGCCTTAAATGAAAGTAATTTTACTAGGGTGGAAGCAATAATTAATTCTATGACCCGCCAGGAAAGGCATAACCCGGCAGTTTTAAACAGCAGCCGGAGACGACGTATTGCAGCCGGGAGCGGTACAACCGTGCAGGATGTAAACCGTCTTTTGAACCAGTTTTCGCAGATGCAAAAAATGTTTAAACAGATGAGCAGTATGGATAAAAAAGGCGCCTTGAAAAAATTTAAAAAAGGCAGGAAAGGCTTCCCTTTTTAAAGTGGAACCCTGGTAATAAATAGTAGTAAGAAATTATTAATAGCGGAGGTGATAGTATTGGCAGTAAGGATTAGGCTTAAAAGGATGGGAGCTAAAAAGAAACCCTTTTACCGGATAGTGGTGGCAGATTCCCGTTACCCGCGTGATGGCCGTTTTATTGAAGAGATTGGCTATTACAACCCGACCACTAAACCGACAACCTTTGAGGTTGATGAGGAAAAAGTCCAGCAATGGATGGCGAAAGGGGCTAAACCTTCAGATACTGTTAAAGCTCTTCTGGAGAGAGCCGGCCTTAATAAGTAGCCTGGTGGGGAGGTTTAAAAGATGAAGCAGTTATTGGAGCATATTGCCATGGCCCTGGTTGACAACCCGGAACAGGTAGATGTTCAGGTTGTTGAAAGTGAGCGCCTGGTTATACTGGAGTTAAGGGTTGCCGAAGAAGATATGGGCAAGGTGATAGGCAAGCAGGGCCGTATTGCCAAAGCTATCAGGACTGTTGTTAATGCGGCTGCTGTTAAAGAAAACAAACGGGTTGTTGTTGAAATTGTTCAATAAACTGCATGATGCGGCGATAGGCAAAATAATTGCCCCGCATGGTTTGGATGGAACTGTCAAGGTTTTTCCTTACACAGACTGGCCTGGCAGGATTAAATATTTAAATAAAGTAAATTTGGTTTCCCAGGCGGAACGCTGTGAAATGTTTATTGAAAAAGCATCTCTTTCCGGGCGCTTCTGGTTGATTAAATTCAGGGGTATTGATACCAGGGAAGACGCGGAAAACATTCGTGACATGATAGTTGCTATATCAAAGCATGACCGGTTGCCCCTTGAAGAAAACAGCTACTATCACGACCAGTTGGTTGGGCTTGATGTTTACATTGAAAATGGTGAGCGCCTGGGAATAGTCAGTGATTTAATATCAACCGGTGGGCATGACCTGCTTCAGGTAGACCGGGAGCTGCCGGATCACGGCAAGATCCTTATTCCCATGGTAAAAAGCATGATTATCATGGTCGATCTTCAACAGGGTAAAATTACCGTGAAGCTACCTGATGGATTGCTTGATTTGTAAGGGAGCCAGTTTAAGATGAAAATTGATTTGGTAACAATTTTCCCCGGTCTTTTAGACGGGCCTTTCAAAGAAAGCATGATCAAAAGGGCCGTGGATAAAGGGCTTGTAGAGATAAACCTGGTCGATTTAAGGTCCTATACAAGAGACCGCCACCGCCAGGTTGATGACACACCTTATGGTGGCGGGTGCGGGATGATTCTTAAACCGGAGCCTTTATTTGAAGCAGTAGAAGACCTGAAAGGCAAAGCGGGCACAGGTAATTCTGTAGTAATCCTGATGACACCGCAGGGTACCAGTTTCAAACAGGAAGTTGCCCGCAGGTTGTCAGGGGAAAAACACCTGGTTATCATTTGCGGACGGTATGAAGGGGTAGATGAAAGAGTGCGCAGCGCCCTTGTAGATATGGAAATATCTATAGGAGACTACGTGCTTACAGGTGGAGAGCTGGCAGCTGCGGTAATAGTTGATTCAGTAGTCAGGCTTTTACCCGGTTTTCTTTCAGAAGAAGCGTCAGAAAATGAGTCTTTCAGCGGTTCTCTACTTGAGCACCCACACTACACCAGGCCTCCTGTATACAGGGATATGGAAGTGCCAGAAGTTTTATTATCAGGAAACCATGCTAAAATTGACAGGTGGCGCCGTGAACAGTCTTTAAAACGAACTTATGAGCGCAGGCCGGATTTACTAGAACACGCCGATTTGACACCGAGAGACAAAGTCTTTCTGGATACATTAAGAAATGTAGAAGATGATTAAAAGTTAAATATGATATAATTATCCAGTAATCGAAGGAGGTTGAATCTAAATGGATTTAATCAAGGAAGTTGAAAAAAAAGTGATTAAAGAAGGATTACCCGATTTCAGCCCGGGCGATTCTGTTAAAGTGCATGTTAAGGTGGTTGAAGGGGGGCGCGAAAGAACCCAGGCTTTTGAAGGTGTTGTAATCAGACGCCAGGGAAGTGGAGCAAGGGAAAACTTTACTGTTCGCAGGGTAACATTTGGAATAGGTGTTGAAAGAATATTCCCTGTTAATTCACCATCTATCAGTAAGATCGAAGTAGTAAAAAGAGGAAAAGTTCGCCGGGCCAAGCTTTATTACCTGAGAAAGCGCAGGGGTAAAGCCGCCAGGATTAAAGAACGTCGGTAAAAACGGGGATGATCTAATTGAGTAGATGGAGAGAAATCTGGGACTGGTCCAGGTCTATTATAATAGCCGTAGTATTAGCTCTCTTGATCCGCCTGTTTTTATTCGAAGTATTTGTAGTCGAAGGACGTTCTATGTACCCGACTCTTGTTGAATCTGAACGTTTAATGGTTAATAAACTTGTCTACCGGTTTGATGAACCAACGTACGGTGACATAGTTGTCTTTGAATTTGAACCGGGCCGTGATTTTATTAAAAGGGTTATAGCAAAAGAGGGAGATATTGTAGAAATAGTCGACGGTCAGGTGTATATTAATAATAATGTTTTCAGGGAACCATACCTGCTGCCGGATATGGACGGCTATGATTTCGGGCCAGCTGAAGTTCCGCCAGGTTCACTGTTCCTGCTTGGCGATTATCGCCAGAACAGTATGGACAGCAGGGATCCAAGGGTTGGTTTTGTTTCTGAAGAAAGTCTTAAGGGCAGGGCTTTCTTTATTTTCTGGCCTCCGTGGGAGGCTCGGACTATAAATCCTAAGGTGGATTAATTTTGAAAGACGGACAGTGGTATCCCGGATCTATGGCCAAAGCTTTGGAAACGCTGCGCCAGGATTTAAAAATTATAGATTTGGTTATTGAACTGCTCGATGCAAGGATTCCGTTCAGCAGTCGTAATCCTGCAATAGCCGGTTTGCTTGGTAGCAAAAAGCATATTCTCCTGCTGCATAAAGCAGATAGGGCGGAAGAAGCTATTACTGAGCGCTGGCTTTCCTATTACAGGGCTGAAAATTACTACGCCTTGCCCTTTAGCATTCACGGCAAAAAATTTTTAAATCAGTTTCTATCCTTCCTCAAAACTGAAGAGGCCAATTTGCGTCCGACAAGGATAAAAAGGCCTTTAAGGATGATGTTTGTTGGAATACCAAATGTAGGTAAGTCAACCATTATCAATTTTATAGTCAAAAAAGCAGTAGCCAGGGCGGCAAACCAACCTGGAATTACAAGGGGGAGACAGTGGATAAGGATAACACCTGGCTTGGAGCTTCTGGATACGCCAGGAGTGCTCTGGCCCAGGATTGCTGAAGATACAACCCTGCCCCTGGCTGCCGTCGGGGCAATGCCTCCTGAAAGAATTGGGATAGACGAAATAGTACTTTGGTTAATTAAACTTTTCCTGGAAAAAGGCAGGGAGGGTAACCTGTTTTTGCGCTATAAGGATTTAACACCGGGCAGCGCTGAAGATTTATTTCATCAAATTGGATTGTCGCAGGGGTGCCTGATATCCGAAGGCAAGGTTGATCCAAAAAGAACTGCCGGTATAATACTGCGCGATTTTCAAAATGGTTCACTTGGCAGGTTCACCATTGAAGAACCTCCTTGTCTCTAATTTAAAAATATATGATGTTTTGGAGGCTGTTAATTGGACTTTAAAACAATGACTATATCTGAACTGGAGCATCACCTGGCAGATAAAGAAGAGCTGACCATGGCTGAAGAAAATATGCTTCAGGAGGATAATCGAAAAGGTGCGGCAAGGCTCTTAGGGCGTTACATGAAAAGAAAACAGATGCAGCTTCTTGAAACTTCCCGGCTTGAGAAAATGTTGGAGCAGGAAAAAATTATTTGGCAGCAGGGGTTTAGCTTGATTGCCGGTATTGATGAGGTCGGTAGAGGCCCGCTGGCCGGCCCGGTAGTTGCTGCAGCAGTAATATTTGAACCCGGAACCCTGATAGAGGGAATCAATGATTCTAAACAGCTATCGGCAGCAAAGCGGGAAGAGCTATTTGAAGAGATAATAACTTCTGCCGTTGATTATGGTATAGGAAGCGCATCAAGGGATGAAATAGACCGGTTAAATATTCATGCAGCATCAATGCTGGCCATGAAAAGGGCTGTTGAAAGGCTTAACCTGGAACCGGATTATCTTCTTGTTGACGGTTTTACAATCCCAAGGTATCCATTAAAGCAAAAGGCTTTAACGTCAGGTGATAAACGCTCAATGTCAATTGCCGCCGCTTCAATCCTGGCGAAGGTAACAAGGGATAAGATCATGTTTAACCTGCATAATTTATATCCACAGTATGGCTTTAACAGTAATAAAGGTTATGGAACACTGGCCCACAAACAAGCGTTAATTGAATGTGGCCCCTGTCCTGAACACAGGGTTTCATTTATTGTAAAATAGAATTTATATCTACAGGGTGTATTATATGACCGTAGAAAGAAAACTGATTGGTAAAAAGGGGGAAGAAGCAGCCCGTTCTCACCTTGAAGAAGCAGGTTACCGGATCATAGAAACTAATTACAACTGTCCACTAGGTGAAATAGATATCATTGCAGTTGAAGGCAAAACAATTGTATTTGTAGAAGTAAGAACTAAAACAGGGTTGTCCTTTGGCAGCCCCGAAGAGTCAATTAGCGCTGAAAAAGGCCGCCGGCTTTACCGCTTGGCCCAGTATTACCTGAAAGCTAAATCAAAAAGTGAATATCCGGCTCGCATTGATTTAATTGCTGTTATGCTGGACAGGTTAAAATTTGAAATTAAGTCGCTCAACCATATTAAAGGAATTCTAAATTAACTAAAGCCTGCCAATGCTGTCTTTGTACTAAGATTAGAGAATGTGACACTCCCTGAATAGCTGATTGTTAATCTTCTGAAAAAAACTTTTTAATTCCAAGCATCATAGCCCTTGCCAGCTCTTTCTGCCCCCTGGGGTGCAGTATATACCAGTTATCTTCAGGGTGCATCATGTAACCTGCTTCAACCAGGACTGATGGGATATGGGGATGCCTGATAACGGCAATGTTCCTTCTCCAGGTTCTGAACCTGGGTAATCCCGTTTCTTCTACCATTGTATCAAGCATTATGTCAGCCAGTTTTTCATTATGGGCAAAGTTGTATAAAATCATTATGCCGTGTATATCAGTAGCCGGTGCATTATGGGCATGGGCATTGGCGTGCACACTGATAAAAAGGTCAGCATTATAATCATTAATATTCTCCGGCCGGTCATAAAGGTTAACAAACACATCATCGGTGCGGGTCATGATCACTTCTGCGCCTTCCCTGGTCAGGTAATCTTCTAAATAGAGGCTCATAGCCAGGACAACATCTTTTTCATGCAACGCTCCGGGCCCGATAGCGCCTGTATCATTTCCACCATGGCCTGGATCAACAATTATTGTTTTACCCTCCAATGCAAATTCTGGTCTGCTTTTTTTTTTCTTTTTTATTATCTCAATAGCCAGCCCCTGTTCATCCCAGTAGGGGTAGAAACCGGCCATGTTATAATCAACTTCGATAATCATTTTTAATACATTTTTTTCGGTCCCATCAGCTTGCTGTAATTCTAACCGAACTACCGAACCTTCTGCTGCGGGAATACTTTCAATTTCGCTTTTTCCTAAGCCGAACAGTTCCACTTCAAGGCTTCTCAGATTATCGTTAATGGCGAATGGGTACCTTCCATCGCTAACCAGTTGGACAGTTACTTTTTCTCCTGATTCATTTAAGCTGATCTTATCAATAGCAATATCAAGATCTTTGGTTGAACCTAATTCGGTTACTACACTCCGATTTACCAGGTAGGTGTTAGTTCCGTCAAATTCAACCCTGTAAAAGTTTCCGGATCTGCCTGTTACGATGTAATCGGTACCTTCAACCAGGTAGCGGATAGCGCTTGTCGGGTGCCCTGTGCCACCCAGGGTGCTTCCCAACAGGTTTACCTGGTCCTTATTGGCCCGGTAAAGCCACCCGTTGTTTTTAAGCTCATTTTCTGGTTTTACCCTTACAGTTTTTAATGTTTCACCGGCATAGAAAGCAATCGAACCGGGCATTTTTCTGGTTATCCTGTTGTCTCCCTTCTGCATGGTAACAGTAATGTCCAGGGGGGTTGTAACTCCTGATTCCGGAACATCATCCTCGCTTACAACAAAAACAGCCGTGTATATTCCCCCGCTGCCGGGAGACCCGGCAGGATATAAACGTTCCGTCATTTCATAAAGATTTTCACTGCTTCCGATTTTAAAAAAGGCATCAGCGCCAGGACTGCCCTGGAATGCAATTTGCACCCTGTCACCGGCCCTTAAAACCTGGTTTTCTGCCGGCAGCATGCGGGAAGAATGGAATGCGAGCGGATCCCGGGGCATTTTATTCCACCATTCTGGATAGATCACCTTTCTTTCAACAGCGGTCTCACCATACTGGTCGGCTGCTTTTACAACTACAGGGTAATCTTCGCCCCTTGGTATATCAATCATTGTAAGGAAATTGCCCGTCCTGTAATCGATTATTTCTACCGGCTGATCATTAACAGTAACATTAGCATTGGAGTATGACTGGGTAGTGCCGAATACGAATAGCTTGTTGCCGTAATAGGTAAATAAGCCTTCCGGAGGGTACGCTACATGCAGCAGGGGGCCGTTGCCATCACTATCGCTCGGGTCAAATTGAGAGGGAAGCTTAAGCCACAGCGCCCTTGATTGGCTATCCCAGTGGGCAAAATGCTTTACGGTTTCGGTGAATTCGATGAAAGGAATATAAATAACACTGTTTTTTTTGATAACAGTGGTGTCCCAATAAACTTTCACACCATTTACAGCTACTTCTTCTCGATCAGGGAAAATTTCAATTTGAAAATCACCGGCAGTGGCAATATATGCAGACCTTTCCTCATCCCAGTCTGTCAAAGCACCTAGCTCATTAAATATTATCCTTGCTGCAATGAAAAGTATATCTTCTTCTACTAATGCCGGGACCCTGATGGCAGCAGGCCTGTCCTTGACAATTTTCTCTTCACTGTCTGGAGGGATATTTATATAGAAAAGGAAACCTATGCCCATGATTATCAAAACAACGAAGATCAGCGCGATACGTTTCAAAGCGTTTCACCTCGTTATTAGAATACTCCAGGCAGCATCCACAATCCTGCCTAACAAAAAAAAGTGTCAAGGGGACGGGGGTGTGCCACGGGGCACACTTTGATATAGAGTGTGAGAACTATACGGAAGATGGGGGAAGGCCCCCCGGAGTCGGCTTGCAGGAGCGGGCTTCAAACCACCTTAAGCTGCTGAGGTAAAGAGCCCTGGTAGTG
>SLQM01000183.1 GCA_007131435.1 Syntrophomonadaceae bacterium | reverse complement strand
GCCGCCATGGAAGGTGACGGTGATATTGCCTACACCGCTGACGTGGGTATGACCCAGGTTTACGCCGAAGAAGCTGCATACAGCTTAGAGGAATGGCCGGGAAGGGCTGACGCCGATCTTTTGGTTCACAGTTTTTATGCTTACCCGATGGAAACTTCCCTGGCCGTGCATAAAGACAACGCTGCCAACTTCCAGAGTTGGAGCGATTTCGATGGAGCACCGGTATTCTTTACCCCGGCAGGATTTATGAACTGGCTGAATATGGTCAGAATATTTGAAGCACTTGACCTTGAGTTTAACCATACTGAAATAGATTCCGGCATGGTTGCTGATGCCCTGCGGGACGGTTCAATTGACGGAGCTGCAATCTACACAACTGCAGGACTATCTCTGCCAACTTACCTCAGGGAAGCAGAAATGAGGCTTGCCGATGAGCTGGTTGCCGTAAGTCCCACAGCTGATGAAGTTGCCAAGCTGGAGGCAGCCGGACTGGCGGTCATGGATATTGACGCAACTGTACCTTTTTCAACCGATGTAGGCACTGATTCATACAAGGCCGTACCGATCCTTTTCGCTTACAATGTCATGGCCCATACACCCGCTGAGTTTGTCAAGGCTAAACTGGAAATATTTGAAGAATATGCCGGTCAGCTGGCCGAGTGGGAACCGGGCTTCGGGCCCCTGGCAGCCGATTTTGTAGGCATGCAGGTTTCAGGAATCCGGGCCAACCCGCATATTCCCGTTCACCCGGGCATGGCAGAGTTTTTAGAGGAAAGAGGAGCCTGGGATGACAGCTGGATCATAGCCGAACAATAATCAATAGTAGCGCTTAACCCAAAATAACAAAGCAACTGTTGTCGCTGTTTCCATGCATGCGGGATAAACCGCATGCATGGAAACTAATTGCCGGCAGTAATGCATCTTAAGGGGGAGAGCTGATAACATGCAAGAGCCTTTTTCCAGCAGGCTAAGGTCAATATTAACTCTTAGAAACTTATCATTTATAATCTCTGTTTTCTTCTTTACCTACCTGGTCCACTATTTTTTAACCGGGGCCGGTGGGCCGCTTGAACTGGCCACCAGGATGGTTCCAGTCGCCATAATAATTTTTGTACTAAACACCCTGCAGACAAAAAATATTTATCCACGGCTGGGAAATTTCTGGAACAGGGTAATCGCGATTATCTATATCGGGATTGCCCTCTTTGCCATGATCTATTTCTGGTTTGAATTTGAAAACATCTTCATGTACCGGGCCGGCTCTTACAATCAGCTTGATTTTATTGTAGGGCTTTTAATGTTCCTGCTGATCATGGAAATATCCCGCAAGATACATACAATCCTTTTTGCCGTAAACATGGTTTTGATTGTTTACAGCCTTTTCGGATACCTATCTCCGGTTGATTTTTTCTGGCACCCGGGGGTATCCTTTACCCGGATTATAACTTCCACCACCCTGGAGCTGGCTACCGGCATCTACGGCAGGTACGCCCAGATGGCGCTAACCCTGGTTGCCGCTTTTCTCCTGTTGGCAGCAGTAGCCAAAGCCTTTGGAGCACAAAGTGCGATCATATCTTACATCTACGGGGTTTTCGGGAGAACCAAGCATAACATTCCCCAGGTCGCCGTACTAAGTTCAGCTTCCCTTGGGGCAGTAAGCGGCAGCGGGGCAGCTAACACTGCAGTTACCGGAAGCTTTACCATCCCGCTGATGATAAAACACGGTATCCACCCGGTATATGCCGGGGCGGTTGAAACTGCTGCCTCGATGGGGGGCCTAATCATGCCCCCGCTGATGGCTGTTGCCGGCTTTATTATGGCCGATTTTCTTGGCGTTCCATACTGGGACGTGGTGATTCGCGGTTTCTCCCTGGGCTTTATCTATTTCTCTGCGGTCATCATGTCTGTCTACCTGCTTTCAGTCAGCTCGGTAGCCCAGGAAGAGGTTGACACTCCCGATGTGCCAGTCTATAACAAGCTGAAAACCTATTCATTTTTTGCCTGTATTATATCGCTGATCATCATGATGGGGGTTATCGGTTACGGGCCGATGCGTTCGGCAGTTTACACGGCAACGCTGCTGGCATTCCTGCTGCTGGCCATTCATCTATATTTCAAGTATAAAGCCCGTGAAGAATCTTTCCAGGACCAACACTTACCATCGATGATCCGGGATATTATCGAAACCCATGCTGATATGGCCTGGTACCTGGTTATCCTGATGTCCACCCTGGGCATAATGATCGGACTGTTCACGGTAACCGGTTTCATCATGCGCATGGGAGCGCTGATGATGCAGCTCGGGGCAGTAAGCATTTTCCTTACCATCCTGGTTGCCTGGGGCTTTGGCTGGCTGGCCGGGACAGGGCTTCCGCCCACGGCAACCTATATTGTTGTGGCGGTAATTGTAGCCCCGCCTTTCATCGCCTGGGGCATTAACCCCTGGGTAGCGCATATTTTTGTCTTCCTGATCTCAGTCTGGGGTGAGCTTTCACCGCCAACATCCCTCACTGCGGCAGTTGCTTCCAGGCTGGCCAATGCATCTTTCATGCGCACAATGATGACTGCACTGAAAATATGCCTGCCGATCCTGGTAATGTCATTTGCCATCTTTATCCGCACCGACCTGGTAACAACCCCGGGGCTGCCGCAGATTCGGGATACAATCCTGATTTCCCTGGGAACACTTGGCTTTACTTTTGCCATGTTCGGGCGCTTTATCAACCGGGTTAAATTTGATGTACCATTGAAGCTCCTGCTGGCTGTTTTTGCCCTGGTCCCACTGTTCCATCCGAATTTAACCATAGCGATTATCGGCTCAGTGATAGTATTCGTAGCCCTGGTGATTGGCGTTAAAAGGCATAAAGATATCGGACCGCTGAAAAGAATCCAGAAAGAGGCTGCGGCTGCGGCTGCAAAAATGAAAGACAAGGACCTGAAAGTAGACAGTATTGAAAGTGTTAAGACCGATGGTTTGGACAGTGTTTAATTAGATCTTGACCTTTTATCAGAATAGACCCGGGCAAACCGCCCGGGTTTATTTATATCCTCACTCTATCCTGGCATTGATATTCAGCTTATCGCCCTGATTATATCTAGCACAGTACCATCTCGATACTCAACGACGGCAACAATCCTGCTTACAAGGAATGGTTTTTGCTGACCGCCTGTTTCTTTTTCAACCTTATTTTTTAAATCCTCTATATCAACCACAGGAAGCCCGGCTGCTCTTATACTGTCTTCCAAATCTTTTCTCAGGGGGTTTACAGCGATACCGCGCTCGGTTACCAGGCAGTCAACTGTTGCACCGGGTGTTGTAACAGTCAAAACCCTGTCAATCACAATCGGGATGTTCTTTCTCACCGAAGGGGCTGCCACAACAGACAGCCTTGAGCCGGCAGCTGTATCAGCATGGCCACCTGAACCGCCCATCACCCTTCCATCAGAAGCGGTATGAACATTAACATTAAAACCCGTGTCAACCTCAATTGCGCTGAGAATCATGGCGTCAAGGCTGTTTACTGCGCAGCCCTTGTTATGCGGGTTGGCATAACGGCTTGCCGATATCTCCTGGTGGCGGGGGTTACTGCGCAAAGATTCTATGGCAGCCTGGTCAAAACTCTGGGTATCGAGTAAGGCTTTAAAATAACCTTCTTCGAGCAGGGCTGCCATCTGCCCGGTAATGCCACCCATGCCGAATGAGCCGCTGATTTCAATTTTTTTCATTTTCTCCCTCAGGAACCTGGTCGCGGCAAGCGAGGCCCCCCCGGTTCCCGTTTGGAAAGAGACACCTTCTTTTAGAAGTCCCGCCGCTTCTATAACATCGGCCGCCCAACTGGCCAGCTTCAGGCGCAAAAGGTCTTTTTCATCTTTAACCGCCCCGGTGGTAATGCCTGCCGGGTCACCTGCCCTGTCAACCATAACCACGTAATCAACAAGGGTTTCATCTGCACTGGCTGGTATCAGCGGGTAGGGTTCAATATGATCGGTGATTACAACAACCTTCCGGGCATAGCGGCAGTCAGTGAGGCAGTAACCGAGAGATCCACAGGCTGAAGGGCCGCTGATACCGTTAAAGTTGCCCGCCCTGTCAGCAGCAGAAGCGGCAACAAATGCAATATCAATTTGTTCTTCCCCTGCCTCTATAGCCCTGTCGCGCCCACCGTGGGTGCGAAATACAACGGTAAACGGAAACCGACCGGCTGACATCGCTTCAGCAACAGGGCCGAGCATGTAGTTACAGGAAATACCGCCAACCACGCCGCTTTTTACGTGGTCAACCAATGGCGCATGAACGGGAAAAATTGAACTTAAAGCAATTTTTAACCCTTTAAAACCCATCCGGGCTACTTTTTCAAGAACCATATTTGCAACCCGGTCACCGTTTCGGAAGTGGTGATGAAATGAAAGGGTCATACCATCTTCAAGCCCGCATTCCCTGATTGCAGTTTCCAGGTCGGGCAGAAGCTTGTCCTCACCGGGCAGCATTTTTCCGGTGTGTGGCCTGGTCTTAAATTTTTCAGGTTCCCGGCCATGCGGAGTCACGTAGGGCACAATACTTTTATAGCCATCAATAAAAGCAGGTATTTCCCTGCCCACCCCGTTAACTATCACCGCTGCCACCTGCTTCCTTCCACATCCTCAGGATCTGCCTGGCCCTGGAAAGTACAGGCTCATCGATCATGTAACCATCGAGGGCAATTACCCCTTTACCGGACTTTTCAGCTTCCTCTGCCGCCTGAACAATTTTAAGCGCCTGATCAAGATCATCCTGGCCGGGTTTGAAAGCTTCCCGAATTACTGGAACCTGCCTGGGCGAAATAGCTGCCTTGGCCGTAAAGCCTGCATTAAGCGCATTCCCTGTATCAAGCCTCAACCCCTCCAGGTCTGAAACCTGCAGGTAGGGAGTATCAACCGGCTGGACACCTGCGGCATAAGCGGCCAGTGAAACAACCTGCCTGGCATATGCAATTTCATCACCCCCGGCGGTCCTTTTTAAATTCATCTCTAAAGCCAGGTCTTCTGCACCGAGCATTAAAGCGCCGATTTTTTCAGAAGCTAAAGCGGTTTCATAAGCGAGCTGCAGCCCCCTGGCAGTCTCTATCAGGCAAATAATGTTTACCGGGGCGGAGCCCAGCAGCTCTTCAATTTCACGGATGACCCCGGGTTCAGCCTTGGGCACAAGAATTGTTGTTACGAAACTGGATGATAATACAACTTTTAAATCTTCATGTCCCCAGGGGGTTGAAAGCGGGTTAATGCGAACTGCTATTTCTGGATGGTTAGCCTTTTTTCCTTTGAAATATTCTGCTATCGTTTTACGGCTTTTCTCTTTCATCTTTCCGGCAACCGCATCTTCAAGATCAAAAATGAGGGAGTCTGCCCCGGAAGAAAGCGCTTTATCAAAAAAATCCGGCCTGTCTGCGGGGACAAAGAGTAAAACTGTCCTGCTTTCCCTTTTCATAATAATCTTCTACCCCTTTCCTGCCGGAGTATAGTCGGGCAGGAAGATTGGGGATTGTTGTTCTTTTGGAACGCCCAGCTCCTGCAAGCTTTCCTGCCATTTAAGCAAATGCCCTGCAGTTAGGTTTCCATTAGTTTCAACACTTTTAAGCTGCTCAAAAGCACTCCTGGCCGCCCTTCTTCCATAGACAAAAATATCAAGCAGGCTGTTACCGGCAAGCCTGTTTTTACCCTGGATACCGCCGGCCACTTCACCTGCGGCGTAAAGCATTTTCACAGATGTTTCAGCCTGCGGGTTGATAGCCAGCCCGCCATTCTGGTAATGCTGGGTAGGAAATACCAGGATCGGTTCATGCTGAATGTCAATATCATATTTCTTAAAGCGCTGGTAAATTCCAACGAAGTGTTTCTGGATATCAGGAATGAGAGGTGTGTCAAGCCAGACCCCTTCCATGCCGGTGGGGGTTTTTATCCCCAACTCATTTTTCGTGCATTCCCTGATGCAGGCCGAAGCACAGGTATCGCGGCATTCCAGCTCATTTATAAACCTGTTTCCTTCTACATTCACCAGGTGCGCGCCGTGGCCCCGCATTACTTCAGTAATCAGCTGGCCAAGAAGCTGTTCCGGCCAGACTGTACCGGTGGGGTGATACTGAATGCTGTCCATGTGTATAAGTTCAGCGCCGGCCCGGTATGCTACTGCAAGGCCATCTGCAGTTGCACCGTAGTGATTGGTCGTGGGAAAGCCCTGGATGTGCAGGCGTCCAATACCTCCCGAGGCAAGGATAACCGCTTTAGCCTTTATAATATTGAATTCACCAGTCTCCATGTTGTAAAGCACGGCCCCGGCACACCGGCCATCTTCGTCCAGCAGTAAATCTGCCACGGGTGTAAACTCAAGATATGGTATTTCCCTGTCGCGAAGCTCGTCGCGCATAACACGCATTAATTCAAGCCCTGTTAAATCTTTGCAGGAGAGCATCCTCTTGCGGGAATGGCCACCACAATGATTTACCTTCAAGCTGCCGTCTTCTTCGTAGTCAAACATTACCCCCATATCCATTAACCAGGAAGCAATTTCCGGACCGTCCATGACCAGCGCCTTAACCAGTTCTGGAATGTTGGTATAATGGCCGCCGCCAATAGTATCCAGGTAATGCATGTAAGGATTATCCTCCGGGCGAACGGCAGAACAGATGCCTCCTTCCGCCATCAGGGTATTCGCATCCCCGAGGCGGAGCTTGGTCACCATCAGCACCCTGGCTCCAAGATCGTTCGCTGTTAAGGCCGCTGCACAGCCTGCTCCACCGCCTCCCACAACCAGAATATCGGTTGTATAATCAGGCTCTGTTAAATTTATGTTCAGCGGTTGAAAAAGGCTGTATGCTTCCAACATTTTTTTCAGCTCAACCGGCACCCTGCCGCCCTTATTAGCGCCCAGGGCAAGTGGAGCCATCCCTTCTGAGCGGTAATCAGGATGGTAATCGGCGATCAGCGCTGTTCTCTCTTCATCGCTTAGCCTCTTTATTTCCTGGCCCTTTCTGAAGTTCCTTGTTGCAGCAACAGATTCCAGCGCTGCGTCAAAATGGGGCGGGTATGGCATTTAATTTTCTCCCCTTTATATGCATTCAATATCTCGCGTTTCATAAAGTTTCTGCAGCTCTTCCTTAGGTCTGGAGACCAGGCTGTCAATTTCTTTATCATACCTGCCCTCTTTTACTTCAGCTATCCTGCCTTTAACATAATCAGGCCTGGGTAAAAATACCGCAGCATAAAACCGCCTGGCTGCCATGGCTATGTTATAAGGCACCATCTGGGCCAGGCAGCGTGATGCACAAAGTCCGCACATTACGCAGTCGAAAGACATTTCAGCAACTGCATCCAGGTTGCCCCGCTGGGCTTCTGCTATATAATCCATTACTGCAAGGTCCTGGGGGCAAATTTTGGTGCAGGCGCCGCAGCCCAGGCAGCGAAACATTTCTGGATACATTTTATTTAAAACAGGGACAGGATCATCACCGGGTTTGAAATCAGATATTTTTTTCTGTGCCGGGTAGTACGGAAGGATCGCTATATCCATCCCTTCTTCCACCCTGGTCTGGCAGGCCAGCCCGACCTTGATCTGGTGGTTACCGGGAACCCTGTATACGGTGGCACAGGCCCCGCAGAAACCGCCCCGGCAGCCGCAGCCCCTGATTAGGCGGTGACCGGAATATTCTATGGCGCTCATAATTGTAACACCTTCGGGCACCAGGTGTTTTTTACCCAGGTAGTAAATCGGAATTTTTTCTGCCATATATACACCTCCGGCAAGTGGCCCTAAAAGTTCTTCTATCAGGCGCAACAAATCATATTAAACTATCGTATTGATACCAAGCAATTTCCAACATTAGTTAACCGAGAAGCTCTCCTAGCTGTTCCAGCCTTTCCAGGTGGGCCAGCCTTTCCAGGGTCTTATCCACTTTATCTTTTGGCCACCTGCGCGCGGCAAGCCTCCTGAACTTATCCTGCATTTCCTGCAGCGAAACCGGGTTTTCCGGGTCGCCCTTCGGGTAATCTGTCCTCTCAATCAAAACTGTGCCGTCTTTTAATTTTACTTCCACTATGGCGCCCCACTTTTCAGGATACAGCATTTCTAATTGCTT
>SLQM01000136.1 GCA_007131435.1 Syntrophomonadaceae bacterium | reverse complement strand
TTTACTGCACAGCGCAGTGGAAAAACGGATAAACCAGTTGATTAAAAAAAGAAAAGAGCAACAAAAAGAACTTGAGAATTCAGCAAAAGCCCCCCGGCACCGCCTCTTCGGTGAAATACTTCTTGCTTTTGGAAACCAGGTGCCCAAAGGGGCTGAAAGCGTAGTGCTCCCCGATATTTATAACCCGGACAGGGAAGTCCTGGTGCCTCTTGACCCTTCAAAATCAGCAAGTTTTAATGCACAGCAACATTTTAAGAAATATCGTAAAGCAAAACAGGGAAGAGATAAAATCCGCAGGCAGTTAAACAGGACAAACGCAGAAATAGATTACTGCAGCGAACTCTTATACACCATTGAAAATAGTCCTGCTAATATACTGGAAGAAATCCAGAGTGAGATGATCCAGGCAGGCTACCTGAAGAAAAAGGGAAAAGAAAAGAAACTGAAGGAAGGTCTTTCCCAACCGCTGAGTTTTAAAAGTTCAGCAGGTCATACTATTTTGGTTGGCAGGAATAACCGGCAGAATGATTATATTACTTTTAAAGCTGCTGTCCGCCGTGACACCTGGTTCCATGTAAAAGACCTGCCGGGCAGCCACGTGGTGCTAAAAGAAGCACCTTTCCCCCCACCTGACTCTGACCTGGAAGAGGCGGCCTTCTTAGCTGCCTACTATAGTAAAGGAAGTAAAAGCAATGCCGTTGCCGTAGACTATACAGAGGTGCGCCATGTCCGCAGGCGCCCGGGCGGCAAGCCGGGGGCTGTGTTTTATGAAAATTACCAAACGGTCACGGTTGATCCCCGGGACATTAAATTGATTGAACAGTTTCAGCTGTAAAAAAGTATTTTACCCGGAGGCCAGGTGGTGAAGCACTGCCTGGAAATCACCCGGCAGTGGCACAGTAAACTCCTGCTGTTCGCCGGTTCGGGGATGGACAAAGGTAAGACGGTAAGCATGAAGGGCGTGAGCCAGGGACAAAGCTGGCGGCAGATTCGACTTTTTGTTTCCGGAATAGAGGGCATCGCCAAGAACGGGATAGCCAATATGGGAAAGGTGAACCCGAATCTGGTGTGTTCGCCCTGTTTCCAGCTGAAGCCTTAACAAGCTGTAGCCTCTAAATATTTTTAGCACCTTGAAACGGGTAATAGCTTCCTTGCCCCCGGCCATAACTGCCATTTTTTTGCGGTGTTGAGGATGGCGGGCCAGGGGGCCTTCAATTTTACCTTTTAGCGGCTCAACCCTTCCATGGACCAGGGCTATATACTCTCTTTTCAGCTTTCTTGATTTGAGCTGGGAAGATAAAAAACGGTGGGAATAGTCGTTTTTAGCTACGATTAAAAGCCCAGACGTATCTTTGTCCAGCCTGTGAACTATTCCGGGGCGCATTACTCCCCCAATACCGGAAAGGTCTTCACAATGGGCAAGAAGAGCATGTACCAGTGTTCCACTACCATGCCCGGGAGCAGGATGGACAACCATTCCGCGCGATTTATTAATTATTAGTAAATCTTGATCCTCAAACACAATATTAAGCTTGATGGGCTCAGGTTCAAGGGTTGCTTTCTCCGGTGGTGGAAGGATAAGTTTTATGAATTCCCCGGTTTGAAGGCGATAATTCTTATCAGTGCAGGGATTACCGTTAATGGTCAGCATGTCATCTTCAATCAGTTTCTGAATCCTGCTACGAGATATATTCTCCAGGTTACGAGATAAAAACAGATCAAGACGCTGGCCTGCATCTTGATCATTTACAAAAAATGTATGTTCCATGGAAGGGCAGCTCTCGTCATCTTTCATTTTCCAGCTCTCTTTTTGGGCTTCTTCTTTAACTGGGGCACTTTAACCAACCTGCTGAAAATCCCTGGTCCACCGCCAAAAACTATTATTACAATCAAAGATATTATTGCCAGGCCAAGACTGAACAGCTGGGCAATTGAAAGCCCATAAACCAGTGCTTCACCGTATCTGAAAAATTCTGTTGTAAAACGTAACATGCCGTAAAGAAAAAATAGTGAAATAAAGATGAAACCGACAAAAGGCCGTTTTGGGCGCAGCAGCTTAAGAATGACAAAAATGGCAATCGCCATCAGGGCAGCATAAAGTTGGACAGGGTGGCGCAGTATACTGTCTGCAGCAGAAGCGGGCAGGGCCCAGGGCAGGTCCGATTCCCTGCCGTAACAGCAGCCGTTCAAAAAGCAGCCAATCCGGCCGAAGGCATAGCCAAGGGCGAGGTATGGAGCCAGTAAATCAAAGAGCTTTAAAAGACCTATCCCCCGCCATTTAGACCAAAAATAAAGGGCAAGAATACCAGCAAAAAAGCCGCCGTAGAATGATAGCCCTTCAAACCTGGTGAAAAATGCAGAGAAGAACTGCCCTCCATAGTAGTCCCAGTTGAGAAGCATGTAAAGGATGCGCGCGCCAAGAACTCCGGAAAAAGCAGCTACGATTACAGCTTCAAGAACATGGTCCGGGTCCATTTTTTCCCGCGGCGCTTCCCTGTAGAGGGCCAGGGCTGCCACCAATACTGCCAGGGCAATCATTAACCCGTAAGAGTGAATAACCAGGTTTCCTATGCTAAATATTTCAGGATACATCTTTGGTGTTTAACTCCTTTCTACCCTTAAAGCAGGATCGCGCCAAAAAGCAATGATAAAAATAGCTATACCGATTACGATTGCTGAATCGGCAATGTTGAAAACAGGAGGCCATATTTTAAAATCAATAAAATCGACAACATAACCTTCATTAATACGATCAATCAAGTTGCCTATTGCCCCACCAAGTTGCAGTGAAAGCCCAAACCTCAGCCAGGCGTAACCCTCGGGGAGCGTGCGATAATAGTAAATAATCAATAAAGATACGATTACGGTAATAATGACAAAGAATATTGTCTGGTATGGCAGCATACCAAATGCGGCACCGGGGTTGCGCACAAAGGTTATATGCAGGAAGTTATCTATGATCGGAATGGACTGCCCGATTTCCATATTTTTAATGACCGCATACTTGGATAGTTGATCGATTAAGATTACGACAATTACTGTTATGATTAAGCGCAATTAGCTACCTCCACTCAAGTTTTTCAAATCGTTTGTACATTTTAGCATTCTCAACGGCACCGGTAAAGAAAAGCAGTCCCGGCTAAAAACATTACCACTTGCAGGCAAAGCTCTAATGGCCGGTGAATTAATGTCTGAAGCAGGCCTGCCCGCAGGTCATCCGGCATGCTTAGAGCAGTAGCCCTGGGCAAATTAAATTAACAAATTCAAGGATTATTCAGTTTTGCGGCGCTCTTCCTCAAGCAGGCTGCGGCGCAGCACCTTACCGATTGCGCTCTTGGGCAGCTCATCGCGGAATTCTACTATCCTGGGCACCTTAAATTTGGCCAGTTTTTCTTTGCAATATTCTATAATCTCTTCTTCTGTTGCCGTCTCTTCTTCGTGCAGGACAACATAAGCCTTAATAATTTCCCCGTAATAGTCATCGGGAAGGCCTACAGACACTGCTTCTGCTATTTTAGGGTGTTCGAAGAGGACTTCGTCTATCTCCCTGGGATAGATGTTAAACCCGCCGGAAATAACCAGGTCTTTTTTGCGATCGACCAGGAAGAAAAATCCTTCTTCGTCCATTTGGGCAATATCTCCGGTATAGAGCCATCCGTCACGCAGGGTTTCCGCAGTATCATCCGGCCGGTTCCAATAACCTTTCATTACCTGCGGACCCTTGACAATAAGCTCTCCGGCTTCACCGGCGGGCACCTCATTTTCCCCGGTTTCAATATCAACAAGCTTACATTCAGTACCGGGATAAGGAATCCCAATGCTGCCAGGCTTGCGTTCTCCCATTAAAGGGTTGCAGTGGGTAACCGGGGAAGCTTCAGAGAGGCCGTAACCTTCGAGAATTTTTGAACCCGTTCTTTCCTCGAAGCGGGCCATTGCTTCCAAAGGCATTGGCGCTGCACCGCAATTACATATCTCTATGGCATCAACCTTATAGTGTTCAATGTTCTGGTGGTTGGCAATGGCAATGTATACCGTGGGGACTGCCGGTAAAAGCAGGGGTTGATATTTTTTTATCAGATCCAGCATGGCTTCAATATCAAAGCGGGGCAGCAATATCTGTCCCGCTGGAAGAGTTAACCCCGTATTCATGGCGCAGGTCATGCCGTACGAATGGAAAAAGGGTAATATTGATACACCATAGTACTGTTTGATCCCGTCTTTAAATTTTTCGTCTACCCACCCACTTAGCCATTCCTTGGTCTGGATTACGTTGCAGGTTAAATTGTAGTGGGTTAACATGGCTGCCTTGGGAAAGCCTGTTGTTCCCCCGGTATACTGAAAAACAGCCAGATCTTCCTTCGGGTCAATATCAGCCTCTTCCTGTAAAGGTTCATGCTGCTGCAGCATGATATCAAAGCTTATATTATTCCCTTCAACTTCATTCCAGAGCAGGCGGGATACTATAACATGCTTTACGGGCACTTTTTTCCGCACGGCATGAAAAGAAGCAAAAACTGCATCTGCCCCGATAAAAACTTCCGCTCCCGAATCGTTAAGAATATACTCCAACTCATCGGGGGTGTAGAGTGGATTTACCTGGACCACCACAGCGCCAAGCTGCATGCAGGCATAGAAGGCATAGACATACTGGGGGCAGTTGGGCAACATAAGGGCAACCCGGTCGCCTTTCTTGACACCCAGGCTTTCAAGCGCTGCAGCTGTAAGTTTTATTTTTTCATTTAGCTCCCTGTAAGTTATTTCATTGCTAAAAAATACAAGCGCAACCAGGTCGGGATAATCGGCTGTACATTCTTTGAAATACTGGTATAAAGAAACTTCCGGGTAATCAAGAGTCCAGCGAACAGGATAGTTTTTCATCCACGGCCTTTCAGTCAAATCTTCTTCCCCCTTGTAGTTAGATTTATTAACTTATTTTTAATATTCTGTATCAATGCCATTATTCCTTCCTTTAATAAAAGCCCCTCCCAAAATGAGAGGGGTTTTTGGAAACTTTTCTTACTTCAGGCAATACCTGGCTTAGAGAGCAGCAACCACTTTACTGCAGCGCGGGCAAAGCTCTTCTTCTGCCTCGGTGTATATCCAGCAGCGAGGGCACTTGTGGCCATCAGCTTTTTCAACTAATATTTTAATCCCTTTTTTCTGACCGCTTGCAGCCTCACCCGGTGCTCCCTCGGTATCTTTATTCAAGGCGGCTGTTGAAACGATAAACAGAACTGGCAGGTAGGTTTTGTAAGGTTCCAGCTTTTGGTAAAGATCGACATCAGCCCAAATTGTGACAGAAGCTGCCAGCGAACCTCCAATTACCTTGTCTTTCCTGGCCAGTTCCAGGGCCCATGTAACATCTTCACGTACTTCCAGCAGGGTCTGCCAGCGCTGACCCAGCTCAGGATTTTCCCAGGCCGGGTTAGGTTCAGGCCAATCGGCAAGCTGAACACTTTCTTTATTTTTGCCTGGTATATATTGCCAGACTTCTTCTGCTGTAAAGGTAAGAATTGGCGCAATCATCACTACCAGGTGCTCCAAAATTTGCATCAAGGCTGTTTGAGCTGAGCGGCGGATATCTTCACCCGGAACAGAGCAATAAAGCCTGTCCTTGATAATGTCCAGGTAAAAATTGCTCATATCCACAACACAGAAGTTATGAATGGCATGGTAAAACTGGTGATATTCATACTTATCATAGGCTGCTGTTACTCTGCGAAGCAGATTGTTCAGCCTGTAAAGGGCCCAGCGGTCTATTTCTTCCATTTTATCGTAAGGCAGGGCATCTACGGCAGGATCAAAATCGGCGCAATTGCCAAGCAGAAACCTGATGGTATTGCGAATTTTACGATATACCTCGATCAACTGTTTGAGGATATCCTCCGAAAGGTGAATATCACTGGTAAAATCAGCAGATGACACCCATAGCCTTAAAATATCGGCACCATAGCGCTTGATTATCTGTTCCGGGGCTATAACATTGCCCAGCGATTTAGACATCTTCTTACCATCTCCATCAACAACCCATCCGTGACTGAGCACGGCATGGTATGGTGGCATTCCCCTGGAGGCTACTGCAGTAAGCAGAGAGGAATGAAACCATCCCCGGTACTGGTCGCTTCCTTCCAGGTAGAGATCGGCCGGCCAGCGCAACTCGTCCCTTGTTTCAAGAACAGCGGCATGGCTTGAGCCGGAATCAAACCAGACATCCATTGTGTCCATTTCCTTCCGGAACTGTCCATGCCCGCATTCTGAGCATTTGATATCCGGAGGTAGGATCTCCGATGTTTCTTTGGCAAACCAGGCATCAGAACCCTCCCGGGAAAAAAGTTCGCTTACAATTTCTATGGTTTTTTTATTAATCAGGGGAGCACTGCACTTGTTGCAGTAGAATATTGGTATGGGTACTCCCCAGGCCCGCTGACGTGAAATACACCAATCCTGTCTTTCAGCAATCATGTTGTAGATCCGCTCTTCCCCCCATGATGGTGTCCAATGGACCTTTTTGATAGCTTCAAGTGCTTCCTTTCGGAATCCTTCTACCGAAGCAAACCACTGCTCCGTGGCACGATAGAGGACAGGCTCTTTGCAGCGCCAGCAGTTCGGGTACTGGTGCTCCAGGGGGGTTGATTTAACTAAGGCCCCCTGGCTGTCAAGATCCTTAATCACTGCTTCGCCACCTGCACTGTAATGCATGCCGGCATAAGGCCCGGCTTCTTCAGTAAAGATACCGCTATCGTTAAGAGGGCTGAGGATTGGCAAATCATTTTCCTGGCCGATGGCAAAGTCTTCATGGCCATGACCCGGGGCTATATGAACACAGCCTGTTCCCTGCTCCAGGGTAACGTGATCACCGGTAAGCAGGATCGATTCACGGTCATATAGAGGATGCTTACAGCGCATACCGACAAGCTCGCGTCCTTTAAACTTTTTAAGCACGGGCCATGGTTTATCTGCGCCGGCCAGGCTGGATACCTCTTCAAGCAGGCCTTCGGCCAAAAGGTATTGCTCAGAACCGGCATCAGCAAGAACATAGTCTAAATCGGGATGCAGCGCTATAGCAAGGTTTGCCGGTATTGTCCATGCAGTGGTAGTCCAGATCAGGCAGTAACGGTTTTCAGTGCCGCCTAAAAGACCCAGGTCATCTACCAGCGGAAACTTTACATAAATTGATTGTGATATCTTATTACCATATTCAATTTCAGCTTCGGCTAATGCCGTTTCGCAGCTGGCACACCAGTAAACGGGCCGCATACCTTTATAGATATAGCCTTTTTCGGCCATTGCTCCAAATACCTTGATCTGGCGCCCTTCATATTCAGGTTTAAGGGTCAGATAAGGATTTTCCCAATCTCCCCGTACACCAAGCCGCTTAAACTGTTCCCGCTGGATATCAACATATTTCAGGGCATACTCATGGCACATCTGCCTGAATTGAAGATCTGATATTTCCTTACGTTTTACCTTTTTGGTTTTTATAATCTGGTGCTCAATCGGCAGGCCATGAGTGTCCCAACCGGGAACATAGGGGCAGTCAAAACCGGTCATGGTTTTATACTTATTGATAATATCTTTCAGCACCTTGTTTAAAGCTGTGCCCATATGTATATCGCCGTTTGCGTATGGAGGTCCATCATGCAATATATAAAGTGGAGCCCCCTTGCGGTTTTCACGGGCAAGCCTGTTAATATCAATTTCTTCCCATCGCTTCAGGACATCCGGCTCACGGTTCGGCAGGTTGGCGCGCATTGGGAAGTCGGTATTTGGCAAGTTTAAAGTTTCTCGGTAATCCATGATAATTTTCATTCTCCTTTTGATGAAATAATGGTCCACCCTGTTGGCTTAAAACTTATAATTGAACAAAGTTAAGGCTGGTTAAAAGAAAACTCGCCCCCTAAGGGACGAGATTTACTCCCGTGGTACCACCCTCATGGTTAAACAGCGCAGCTCTTTAACCACTTAAAAAGCCGGATAACGGAGGCATCCGCCCGCGTCTACTTTCCCAAAAGAGATTTTGCGCGGGTGCTCCGGGGTGATTTACAGCAGCTGGCTTAACCGGACTCTCACCTTAAACCGGCTCTCTGCATAAGCATGAAACACGCTTAACTGT
>SLQM01000204.1 GCA_007131435.1 Syntrophomonadaceae bacterium | reverse complement strand
TTTTTAATCTTCCTGCGGCAGCGCTTTTTCCATTGCTTCGTTGAAAACCCTTCCCGATGTGTGCATGATTGTGTCAACACCATTATCGGTCTGTTCAAATTGCATTGAAGCAAGGCAGGGGTAGTGCAGGCACATCAGCCCGGCTTTCGGAACTGCCTTGCCAGCTTCAAGGCCAATAATCCTTTTCGCGGTATACTCCGAAGAGCCGCATGGAGCGCCCCTTAAGACTTTTGCAGCTTTAATCTTGTTCTGGTTATTAAATTCTAGCTCCAGTTTTGGTTTGCCAAAATGGCGGGCAAACTCGCTGATTATTTTATTCGAATAGGGCTGCTTGTTCTTTTCATAAAAACCGACAGTGTCTTCATCTATTGAACAAAGCGGTTCAGGGAAGACAATGGTGATCCCTTTTTTGCCAAGTTCACGCTTAAGCTGGTTTCTTAAGCCCATCGGTATCCAGGCCGTGCTGTCTATTGATGCAATTATCCCTTTCGCACCAACTCTTTCTGCTGCTGCAGGAAGCAGCTGGGCAGCCTGCGCCGATTCACAGAGATGCAAAATCAAATCAGCTTCTGGTAGCCCTGGTGGAATATATTCGTCAGGGTCATCTACTATGCTTTCTGCAATAGCCGGAACCGTCCAAACTTCCATCTTCCAGTGTTCCGGCATTTTAGACTTTATGTTGTCTGCTATACGCTGGCCGTAATGGCCCTGGATCATGATTAGCAGTTGCATATACTTCTTCCTTTCAATATTTAATACGGGCACAGCTTAAATTATACTAAAATCCTGCTTCTTTTGCATGTTTTTATCAACGGCGCGTCTTTAAATTTGAGCAAATTTGGAATAGGGCTGTGCGCCTGTTTTGGCCAATACTAATCAGATCTGCTATAATTTGATAATAAAAGTAAAAAGCATTAAAGGAGGACATATGGAAAAGAAGCATAGAGAACCAGAAAAGGCATATAAAAACCTGGAATTTTTAAACAGCCACGAAGCTCGCTCGATTCGTATACTTTCAGAATTCTATGAACCGATGCAGCGCTTTAACAAGCAGAAGGTTTATGACACAATAGTATTTTTTGGCTCTGCCCGCACGAAGAATTTGAAAGATGCCCAGGCAGCGTTCAAAGAGGTGGAAGAGAAAATTAATAGCCTTTCCGGGGAACCGGGGCCTGAACTGCTCGAAGAACTGGAATATGCCAAGAGGCAGGTATTTTTGGGTCAATACTATGAGGATGCTGTTGAGCTGGCCAGGCGACTTACTGAATGGTCCAAGTCGCTCGATTCTGTGTACCGTTTTGTTGTTTGCTCGGGTGGAGGCCCGGGAATGATGGAAGCAGCCAACAAGGGGGCCATCGATGCCAGGGGGCTTTCAATCGGCTTGAATATCAGCCTGCCCTTTGAGCAATCTTCGAATCCTTTTATTACACCCGAACTCAACTTTGAATTTCACTATTTCTTCATGCGCAAGTTCTGGTTTGTTTACCTGGCAAAAGGGCTGGTTATTTTCCCCGGCGGCTTTGGAACTTTAGATGAACTTTTTGAAGTGCTGACCCTGGTCCAGACCGGTAAAGTTAAGAAGAAGCTTCCCATTATAATCTACGGCTCTGAATACTGGGACCAGATAATCAATATAGATAACATGGTTAAATACGGAGTGATCAGTAAAGAAGATCGTGACCTGATCAGGTATTGCGATACAGTTGAAGACGCTTTTAATTACCTGAAGGAAGAGCTGACGCGGATCTACCTGGACACGGAAGAGCGGTCGGAAACTAATATTTAAAAACAGTCATTTTAAACTTTTTAAATCAGGCAAAGGGGATTAGCTATTCCACTTTGCCTGATTAGCAGCAACTTAACACTAACATTTTATTCAGCCTCTAGTTTGTCGAGAAGAGCGATTATTTCTTCGTTTCCGGGGATATCGCTCATACTGTGACCGTAATGCACGAAGCGCAGGTCTCCTTTTTTATCGATGAGCATTTGTGCAGGTTGACGACCCATCTTGAAGAGCTTAACTTCCTGCCCGTACAGTTTCAGCACCGAGTGCTTTTCGTCCGGCAGGCCGGTAAATGGAAGCTTGTTTTTTTCCCAGTAACGCTGAAAATCGCTCTTGCTGTCCGGCCCGATGGCAACGACAATTGCATCTCTTGACTGGTAGTGTTCATGGTCCTGGCGCAACTGCGCCATGTGCCTGCGGCAGAAAGGTCAGGCAAAGCCGCGGTTTAAGACCAGCAGGACATGTTTTTTGCCCTGGTAATCTGAAAGCCTGAAGAGGTTCCCGTTGAAATCGGGAAGTTCAAAGTCCGGTGCAGCAGTATTCAGGTCAACTCTAGGCATAGATGCTCACTCCCTTAAAAAGGTTATTTTCTTAAAAAGCTTTTTCTTTATTCTATCCAGTTTTCAAGCGCAAGGTCCTTAATTCTTTGAAAATGTTTAAGGTTGCCGGTAACCAAAAGGCTTGCTGTTTCAAGAGCAGTTGCCGCAATTAGCAGGTCCGCATCGGCCAGCGGCAGCCCTTTATTTTCGAGGTCCGCTTTAAGCAGCCCAAACTTTTTGACTAGTTTACGGCTGGAATAAATAACTTTAACAGTAAGTAAAAACTGTTCGACTACTAAATTATGGTTGTATGTCTACAGGAAGTCTTCGCGCACCGGGGAAAATAGCTCCACCAGTTTTACGTTCTCCAACACGGTAACTGCGTGCTCTATATTTTCCTTTATACACCAGCTGTCTCCGGGTTTCATTTCGTGCTTTTTACCATCAATGGAAAAGATCATTTTTCCTGATATCAGGTAACCCGTTTGTTCATAAGGGTGACTGTGCAGTGGCAGGGTTGCACCTTTATCCAATTCGAACCTGCAAAGGATGGTCTTATCTCCGTGCACCAGGGTTTTCCGTCGCACCCCTTCCAGCATGGCTACTGGTAGCACAGCTGATTCATTCTGAGTCATGTAGCTTTTTGTCATTGTTGAATGTGCTCCTTTTTACTATATTTTTACTCCAACCTGGCGAGGCTTTGGCAGGTGAAAATATTCATAGCCTGCTATCGGGTTCAGGGCTGTCTTAGACGGTAGAGCAGCAAAGTGTTTTTCGATGCCTTAATATTCCATATTGTCGGCTGCCCGGACCTGGCGGTAAAGTAGCCCGCCGGCGAGGGATATGCAGGCGAATGCAAGGCAAACTATAAACCCAGTCCGGTAAGCACCCAGGGGATAATACCGTGCTCCATCAACCAGGAGACCACTCCAGCCAAGGTCGAGAACATATCCAAACAGGGGCTGCAGAATAGCCAGGCCAAGGAAAACGCCAAGGTTGACTGCTGCCGTAACCAGGCCGGTATGCCCGGCCGGACTTACTTCGCGGGCCATGGGAAAGCTTAGAACAGTAGAAGCTGCTCCAATACCAACAAGTGCACTGGCTGTATAAAGGATTGCCGCAGGAAGCAGGCCTCCAGGCCAGGTTATCAGCAGTAGCCAACCTGTTATACTACAGCAGATTAAGGCTATAGCCGGTACTTTGCGTGAACCACTTTTATCTGATATCCAGCCTGCCAGTGGTGCTCCGGCCATATAACCGAGGTAAGCAATAATCATAAAGGAAGATGCATACTCTATATTTACCCCGTAACTGTGCACAAGGTACGAAACACCCCATGTGCCGGAAAAAACAATGAATCCGCCAAAGATGCCGAAATTAATCATAAAGGGCGCCCATAGCCGGCGGTTTGAAAGAACTGCTGCAGCTGCCTTGAAATTTAAGAATTCTCTTGTTTTTTCGTCAGTATTGGATTTTGATATTAGGTTTTCAGGTAACCCCTTTTCACCTGGATGGTTGCGGACGAAGTGCCAGCAGAGCAGGGCTACAAAAATAGTTACAAGGCCCATAAAAATAAATGATGCCCGCCAGCCGATTAGGCCAACAGAAAAGGCGAGAGGTGTAGCGCCCAGAAGCGCTCCGCTGCCGCTGAACAGGAGAGCAAATCCCGAAAGGGTGGCAAATTCTGTCGGTCTGAACCAGGAGGCCTGGAATTTGAAGATGTTGATCAATACCACCGATCCGCCCAATCCGATTAGCAGGCGCCCAAGGAAAACCACTTCAGCAGCAGGGGCTGTGCCGATCAGGATCGAACCTGCTGCCATTAGCAGTCCAGTAATCAGTGCTATTCTTCTTGGGCCCAGGCGGTCAACCATCAAACCGCCCGGGATTTGCATTAGAACATACATGTAAGTGTAGGCAGCGGCCAGGTTGCCCAGGCCGACTCCGGTCAGGCTGAATTCTGCAGTCAGCAGATCTGCAACAACGTTAAATGACACGCGGTGGAAAGTTGTAACCAGGTGTAGGAGGATTAAAAAGGCCCACATTGTCCAGCGTATTCTTTCTAATTTTTTTGCTTCGAATATATACAGGCAATTGCTCATCCGGTTGCTCCTCCGTCAGCAGCTGGGTGCTATTCTCGAAAAGGATTTAGAGTGCTAAAACCTGAAACGGGAACTGTTTCTTTTTCTCGTAGAACAGAGAACCGTCCTTTGTACCAACTCGGGAACTGTTTCTTTTTCTTGTAGAACAAAGAACCGTCCCTTGTACCGGCTTTTTCTCGTAGAACAGTGAACCGTCCCCTGTACCGGCAGGTTAGGTTGATTTTTCGAGGTTGAATTCCGGTTCGCCGATTACTATTATGCCAAGATCTCCATTCAGGGTGATCAGGTCGCCTGTTTCAATTAATTCGGTGGCTCTGCTTACACCGTTTACGGCGGGGATTTCCATTTCCCGGGCAATAATTGACGAGTGGACCAGCATGCCCCCGCGGCGCTCAATTATTCCGCCGGCCAGGGAAATTATAAAGGTCATCTGGGGCTGCACGGCATCAAAGACCAATATTTCACCTTTATTTACATTTTTAAAGTCATCAACTGAATGAATTACCCTGGCCATGGCTGTGACCAATCCCGGTGAGGAGGGCTGACCGGTGAGCTGCCGCGGCTTAAGCTGCGGTTTTCTCTTCTCTTTGGCCACTTCTTCTACTGCTGTCAGCTCCGGTTTCTTTTTATCTCTCAAACTTACCAGCACAGCTTTCCAGTCTCCAAGAGCTATTTTGCCGGGAACTTTATCCAGCAGCCCTTCACCCTTGAGCCTCTCAAGTCCTTCCCTTACATACTCAAGAAGCTGGTTTTCCAGCTTGCCGAGCAAAATATTGTCATCATCGCGTAGTTTCCAGCTCAGGCGGCCGATACGCAGCCAGTTCTCTGCTTCTTTTTTCTTTTCCCTGCCGGCAGCGCTGTAATATTCTTTTTCCAACTCCAACCTGCCCGGATCTGATAGATCGCTATCTTCAGCTGCAGGCTTTCCACTGCCCGGGGCAGGGTTAAACCCTGTCAACTGCTGATCCTGTAAATTATTACTGTTGCTGCCCAGGGAGACTATAGTTTTTAATAGTAATTTCTGATCTTCAGCGAGGCTGCGGTTTTCGTAGAAGATATTCATATCTTCTGCGAGCAGTTTATTAAAAACATTCTTAAACTCCTGAACAGCGGGGTTTGAGGTGGCAGCCTCTTCAAGAAAATGTGATAAATCTTTGTTTTCTTCTTCCTCCAGGTAGGCGGCAACTTTTTCTTTTAAGAGAGAGCTTTCTGCCAGGAGGCTGCCCAGCTTAACAAGGGTGCGGTTTCTTTTTGACGCCAGCAGCTGGTCGCTCTTCAACAGATTTATAAATATGTAGGGGTCGTCAGGTTTAAGCAGTTCATTATAGTAGAGGCCGAAGCTGCGAATGCCGTGGGCAAAAGGTATGAACTGATCCTGGTATACCTTTTTCCACTTTTCATAGCTTTCGCCCCTGCGGTTTAAACTCTCAAGGAAAAGTTTCTCTTCTGCCCGGGGCGCCCCCTCGGCAGTAAAAGCCTCAACTTCTGCTATCAGCTCCGGGATCAGGCTATTTTCAACCCTTTCGGCCAACTGCATTAATTTGGCTTTCTTCGGGGTCAGGGTAAGATACCATTCGCGTTCCGAATCCTGATCAAGCGTTTTATTAATCCTGGTGATTGGCCTGACCTGAAGAATAGACAATTCACTTCCGGTCCACGCCCACTCAATATCAATAGGGGTTTCAAATATTTTCTCAAGGCCTGAGAATTTATGGGCCAGGCCCTGCAGTAAATCAGTATCTATGGTTTTTTGGCTGCTGTTTTTTTGATCTGCAGATATAGTATTGCTCTTTTTATGATATCGAAACCTCTGTGGCTCTTCGATATTATCAACCAGGCGGTCGAGCGAGCCTTCAACAGTTTCAATAATCATGACATCCCGGTTGCCCGTCGCCGGGTCAGCGGTGAAGGTAAGGCCAGTAAGCGGAGCCGCTTCCATCACCTGGATTAATACCGCCATTGCGCTCCTTTTGGCATCCAGTTTATTTTCCAGGCGGTAGAGCAGTGAACGATCGCTCCACAGTGAGGCCCAGACCAGCTTAATTTTTTCAGTTAGCTCTGAAACCGGTACGTTGACGTAAGATTCATGAATGCCGGCAAATGAATGGGCCGCTGAATCTTCAGCAGGGGCGGAGGAGCGAACGGCATATTTAGCATCAGCAGGCCATTTAGAGGTATAGCTCAGAATATCTTTTTCCAGGGCCAAATCCAGGCTGCCCCGGGCAAAAAAGGAGCGGATTCTAAAAGCGGCATCCCAAATTTCTTCCCAGCGCATGTTCTCAAAAGGTTTCCTGTACAGCTCAAAGTCGATTGCTTTCTGTAAATTATTATCCCGTGTAAAGCGGTGGTAGCAGTCAATGCCAAGCGCAAAACCGTCAGGTGCACGGTAACCATTTCTGATGCAAAAAGAAAGATTGCGCGCTTTGTTGCCCAGCAAGCTGGCAGGATGATCATAGGCTTCTGCAAGTGGAATTAAGAAGTTTCTGGCGGTGTCCACTGGTATACCTCCTGGAAACGCCTGACATAGAAATAGCGCACTGCCCGGACCAGGATCAAACTGGAGGATTCTGAATGAACAAATTTTTCAAGGTAGCCGTGTTTATCAAGCAGCAGTTTAGACCATAGCTCTATCTCGTCAGGGTTCTCAAGGGGCCTGGCCTTGCCTGTTACAGTTACTGCGCGTACCAGGTTAATACTCTCCGGCTGCAGTGAACGGGTATCAATCAACATTGAAACCTGGCGGTTGTCTTTTATCTGGCTGTATTTCCTGGTTTGGGTGGGAGTGGAAAAAACAAGGTGGGTCAGGTCGTCGCTGGCAGCGAAAGAAATAAGTGCCGTATAGGGCTGCCCCTCGCCCTGGGTGGCTAAAACAGCAAAGGGCTGTTCAAAGCAGAGTTCCTTTATCTCAGTTTCTATCTGTTCTGCGGAACAATCTTTGCTGTAGTAGACAACATCAATAAACATCGGCTCATCGTAATCACGCTTCACTTAAATCCCCTCCCCGCAATTTAAAATCTAAAGGGCAAATATTATTGCCTGTATTATTCTATCACAGGGAGTTAAGCTTAATCACACTTTTTTTCCGGTTCTTTGATCAGCAGGGTGAGGATAATACCGGCAAAACAAAGGCCTGCAGCAATAAAAAATGCGGTGCTGTATGATCCGGTCCAATCCCTGACCAGGCCACCGATCAGGCCGCCAAAAACTCCGCCGGCGCCCCAGGATGTAAACACCAGGCCGTAATTAACACCTAAGTTTTTAACCCCGTAGAGCATAGCGGTAGCAGCCGGAAAAATTGAAAGGCAGGCCCCGTAGCTAAATCCGGCTACCATGGTGCCGATTACCAGGGTGGCAATAGTGCTGTAAGAGCCAAAAAGCATGAAGTTAACAGCCTGCAGGGCTAATATTGCTACCAGGGAATAAGTCCTGCCCAGCTTGTCGAACATGGCTCCGGCGATTATCCTGCCCCCGGCATTGAAGACGGCCAGCAGTGCAACCAGGATGAAGCCCAGCGTTAGGCCGGACTGATCATAAACAATGCTTGAAAGCTGCCCGATCACCATTAACCCGGCCAGGGAACCGAAGCAGAAAATAAGCCATAGCAGGTAGAATTGCGGAGTTCTGATCATCTCGTGCCACTGGAAATCTTCCTTGCCGCACTTCTCTTCATTAACCCCGTGCACTGCAGCGTTTTGCGTAGCGTTTGACGGA
>SLQM01000189.1 GCA_007131435.1 Syntrophomonadaceae bacterium | reverse complement strand
CTTGAATTCATCATTTATTTCCTTAAAGTAAACTGTTTATTATTTCAACAACTGCCTTGTCCGGAGAATTTACTTCCTCTTTTAACAGAGCAGCAGCTTTTTCCCGGGCCAGTTCAAAGATGTCTTTGCTTCCCAACTTTTCCCATGTTTCATACATAGTCCGGTTGAATACTGTGGGCGACCATATTTCGCTGCGGAAGTGTTTCATTGTATGTTCTTCACCCAGGTAATGGCCGGAAGGGCCAACAGCTTCGATAGTATCAGTGCCGATTGTATCCTTGTTCACTGCAGTCCCGGCCCCGATATACCTTGCTGCGCTGATAAAGTCATCACACATTACCAGGAAGGGCAGCGAGCCGGTTTTTCCACCATCCAAATAGCCCACATCATGAACCAGGTTTGCTCCGCAAAGCTGGTTGAGAAGCAGCCCGATAGAAGCCTCCATTCCGGCCTGGGCATCCGGAACAGGCGCATTCGAGCAGCCGGCTTCAGTAAAATTGGGGATGCGGTAATACTGGGAGAGTTCCGTCATGGCGCAGTAATTCATAGCCGCATCTGGTGAACCGTATAATGTGGCCGTTGTATTCATCTCCATTGGTGTTGCTCCGCCGCCGATAATAACCTGCGAACCTTTTTTCTTCAGCTGGGCAATAAGCAGTCCGGACAAACTTTCGGCATTCATCTGGACTATGGTCCCGGCCTTGGTTACAGGGCAGGTTCCACCGGCAACCACTCCCGGAGTATAAATTACAGGCACACCGTATTCTATGCAGGTAAACATTTTAGCCATCCCTTCACGGGTGTGGATCAGTGGCGAAATGGGTTCATCATAGAGGATCAGGAAGGGACGCTCCCGTAATTTTTCATGTGATCCGGCTGCAGCAGCAGCCATATCAATAATTGTTTTCAGGTTATCCTCGTTAAAAGATGTAAAAATGATCGGTTTTGCGCAGTGTAAGACCTGGGCTGCAAACTGGTGCAGATCACCCTTCTTGGTCTCTGCATCACGTGGAATACCATAGCTCATACTGAAATCATAGTTGGGAAGCTTCTCAATCAGTTTTGCCGCATTAACAACGTCCTGTTTTACCGCACCCCGCCTAACTCCGGTTTCAAAATCCAAATGGAAGGGCAGATCGGAGCCGGTTCCGTAATAAGTATTATTGGCTTCTAAAGACATGGCCGGTTTGCCCTCGCGGCTGTAGATATTTATTTTGGATGGGGCAATCCTGATCGCTTCTTCAATCAACCAGCCTGGTATTTTGGCCACCCTATCCTTTACAATACATCCTGCATCCTTAAGCAGTTTCAGGGCCTCATCATGATCTACCCTGACGCCTGCCCTTTCAAGTACATCAATTGTAGAGCTGTGAATCTCTTCAAGTTGGCTTTCTGAAAACCATTTTAAACGCGGTGACAACTGCTGACTATAGTTGGAACGATATTCTGCTATTTTAAACACCTCCAATAATATTTTGCATAATCATTAATATATTTATGTGCCCAAATTTTTTCCCGTTGATACCCTTACCGTCACCATCACATTTAATAGCAGCGGTTTAGAGGTGGTTAATGCCAAGGCCAATTGTTTCATGCTCATAACCTTTAACCGGCGCTCCAATCGTGCCGTAAAGTACTACGGCAATCCATTCGCCATCTTCGCTCTGTTCAAATGTTCTCGGTCCTTTAACTACTGTAAACATTAGGCCCACGGTGCGCAGCATGTCGCCAAGGCCAAGCTGTCCCCGGCAGATGCCGACGAAAGCATCAAGAATTGCATGATATAATGCATGAGTATCGCGATAATAATCCTTGCGGATCAAGCCTTCACGCTGGGCAGCAGTCTCAACGGCAGCGAATATTTTCTCCGTACTCATCGAACCTACCTTGCCCTTGATCATCCTGTAGCCGTTTTCCTCAGCCTGCTCCCTGATTTGCTGTTCAAGTTCACCCTCGGAAAGGGTAAACATAATCGCTGTTTTCCCAATTTGCTTCATAATAATTTCCGCCTTTGCACTAATATAATGATTATATTTTATCATTAAAAAAACTATATGACATCCGGATCAAGTTTAACCAGCTCTTCAACAGCACTAACCAGGCTGCCATCTGCGACAAGTGTAATCGCCCTGTCTATCAGTGGATAGAGCACCTCATCTTTTTCCATAAAGCCAACTTCTTTCCGCAACAGCCTGTAAGCTGCTCCCGTTCCTTCACCCAGTTTATCAGCACCCCTGAAGTCTACGGCCTGGGCAGCAGCCAGCAGTTCAATACCAATTACTTTAGCTGTATTGTCAACTACCTTGCGCGCTTTCCTGGCCGCGGTCGTCCCCATACTGACATGGTCTTCCTGGTTAGCCGAAGAAGGAATAGAATCGACGCTCGCCGGATGGCAGAGCACCTTATTCTCACTAACCAGCGATGCTGCCGTATATTGGGCAATCATAAAACCGGAATTCAGTCCGCCCTCTTCCACCAGGAAAGGTGGAAGTCCGCTCAATGCAGGGTTAACCAGGCGTTCAATCCGCCTCTCGGCAATGCTGCCCAGTTCAGATACAGCTATGGCCAGGAAGTCCATGGCCTGGGCTACCGGCTGCCCGTGGAAATTACCACCGGAAAGAACCCTCCCCTCATCGGGAAACAGCAGGGGGTTGTCGTTTACCGAGTTTATTTCAACTTCTAAAATACTATTAACATATGAAAGGGCATTGGCTGTTGCGCCATGAACCTGGGGAACGCAGCGCAGGCTGTAAGCATCCTGCACCTTACGTTTATCCGAGCCAATCAGGTCACTTCCCCTCACTAACTTGCAAATTGTTTTTGCACAGTAATCGTGACCGCTATAAGGCCTGACCCCTGTTATAAGCGCGTCAAAAGCATCTGGAACGGCCAGCTGTGATTCCATGGTCAGGGCAGCAGTAATCAGGGCTGCTTTTTGCAGGTTAACTGCATCGTGATAAGCCAGGGAACCGATAGCTGTCATGATCTGGGTTCCATTGATTAAGGCTAACCCTTCTTTTTCTAAAAGAGTAACCGGTTCAATATCAGCAAGTTTCAACGCTTCACCACCCGGCATCCTTTCACCCTTATAAAAAGCCTCCCCGACACCGGTCAAAACAAGGGCAAGGTGAGATAGCGGCGCAAGGTCACCGCTGGCCCCAAGCGAACCCTGTTCGGGGATAACCGGTACTACACCTTTGTTTAGCATTTCTATAAGCTGTTCCACTATAACTGGTCTGACACCTGAACATCCCCTGGCCAGGGCGTTTAGGCGCAGTAATAGGGCTGCGCGAACCACTTCTTCTGAAAGAGGTTCTCCAACTGCGGCAGCGTGGCTGGCTATCAGATTTTTTTGCAACTGTATAGCATCCTGGCGGGAAATGCTGACATCACTGAACCGGCCAAAACCGGTCGTTATACCATATACTACAGCATCATTCTCAACCAGTTTCTCCAGCATCGCCCTGGATCGGGAGATTCTGTCTACTGCCTCTGGTTCAATTTTAACTGGGGCAAATCCCCTTGCTGCTTTAACAATATCTTCTACTTTAAAGCCCCCGCCGTTTATCTTTAATGGCGTTTTTAAATCCTCTTTTGCTTTTGTATAATTCATACCAGCTAAACCCTCCCCAAAAAATAAAGAGCACACGGGAAAATACCCGGTGCTCCCTCACGTCTAATGTCTATGAGCAGCAGGACTGCTTTTTGAGATTAATACTCTCCACTACATCTTAAACCAGCCCTGCTAACCTGTCAACTAAAAGAATTTACAGATGTTGAAGAAAAACCTAACTTTGGTTAGGGGGTTAAATAAAGCTTTAAATAGTATACTTTAATCAGCGAACAGGAATCTCGCCCGCTACAAAACAAGTAGCGAAAAGAATCCAAAAAATGCTTTAAGGGGTGTAAAAATGTTTTGCAGCAGTAAAGTAGGAAAAATCCATCTTTCAAAGAATGGATAAGTCTTTAAAAGTTTTCATTGTGTCCCGAAATTATTATTTGAAATTATTTAAACCAAGGATTTTCCTGGCTTCGGCGGGGGTGGCGATTTCTCGGCCGTAAGCCCCGGCGATATTAACCAGGCGGTTAACAAGTTGTAGGTTTGAGATTGGTTGGCCTTTTTCCAGCTCCATTACATCTTCCAGGCCGGTACGAACGTGACCGCCGAGAACAATGGCCAGGGCGCTCAACTGGGAATGGGATCTGCCGATGCTGGTAACGGACCAGGTTGAAGCGGAAGGCAGGTTTTCGAGGAGGAAGAAGAGGTTGCGGGGCGTGCCGGCGAGCGAGCCGGGAACGCCAAGGACAAGGTTTATATGCATGGGCGTTTCAAGGATGCCTTTTCCGGTCAGGTATTTTGCGTTCTCCAGGGCAGAAAGATCGAATACCTCTATTTCCGGTTTCACCCCCTGCTTTTTCATCCTCAGGGCCAGTTCCTTAATCAGTTCCGGCGGGTTATAGTTCACGCTGTCGGCAAAATTTGAAGAGCTCGTAGTCAGGCTGGCCATTTCCGGCTGATGATCGATACAGGCTCCCCGCTCAGCTGCGCTTTTACCAGCGCGGGCACCGGTGGAGAACTGGATAATAATATCGCATTTTGCTTTTACTTTTTTCGCAATTTCGCTGAATCTTTCCGGGTCTGCCGTGGGCTTTCCATCTTCGTCCCGGGCATGAATATGGGCAATTGATGCCCCGGCCTGCCAGCATGAAAAAATGTCCTCTGCTATTTCGGCAGGGGACACTGGCAGGTGAGGAGCCTGATCAATAGTTGGGACATTACCGGTAGGAGCGACAGTTATAATTAGTTTTTCCATTTCCGAGGCTCCTTTAAAAAAAGTTATATATTCTCAGTTAACCCCAGGCAGTGACAGGTGACGGTTCCATCCTCACGATGGGGCCACGCCTCCTAAGGGGAAATGTCCCAAAGAAGTACGGAGGACGCTCGAAACATTCCCTAGACACTGCTCAAGAAGTTGGTTTAATGGCCCGGTAGAGGGGGCTGCATTTCAGGGCCAAGAACTGGCTTATAGGGCTCTTTTTTTAAATGTTTATCCAGCTCTGCCTTTGCTTCTTCTGCCAGCTGCGGGTTTTCAATCAACCTCCAGCCTGAGCGGGCCAGCAATTTAGATGCAACCAGCATTCCGGCCATGCCAACACTGGAGCCGAATACAGAAACGGCCTGCCATGTATGTCCGGGAAGCCCCAGCGGTTTGCACGCCACCCTGGCATGGGCCAGGGGCGCTTTCCAGGAAACATCAGCAGCATCTGTAGTGCCCGGGGCCACCTGCCCTTCCTTTTCAAGATCCAGCACCTCGCCGTGCATAACCCCTTCGTAGTCGGTGGGCATGAGATATTCCCGCAGGGCATCTTCCACCTGGTCATCAGTTATCGATGCCCTTAACCCTTTTATATAATCCCACTCTTCGTCTGTCGGTTCAAAAGTTCCGGTCTCCCTGAATTCTTCTAACATTACCTGGCTTAAAACCTTGTTTGGAATCATGTTGTAACATTTATCAATAACTTTAATTTCAAGCTCCGTTTCAGTCATTAGGGCAGCACCTTCGGCACATTTATTGACCCTCTCGGTAAGGGCATCTACCTGGCTGCGCCTGGGCGACCTGATATAATACCAGGCTGCACCCTTGTCGGGAACAACATTTGGTTCTCCCCCGCCTTCGGTTATAACATAATGTATGCGGGCATCGCTGTGGATATGCTCGCGCATGTAGTTGACACCGGCATTCATCAGTTCAACCGCTTTGACAGCGCTCCTGCCCCAATCGGGGTTTGATGCTGCATGGGCTGCGCGACCCCTGAAATGGTATTCAATGGAGTCACAGGCCAGGGTGGTGCGCATATTGATCATGTTTACATCAGCAGGGTGCCAGTCAAATACTGCATCTACATCATCAAAAAAGCCATCGCGAACCATGTAACCCTTGGCGGTGATTGTTTCTTCTGCCGGGCAGCCGAAGAAGTAAACTGAACCTTTTTCTCCCGACTCTTCAAGGCTTCGCTTCAGGGCAATAGCAGCGCCAAACGCACCTACACCAAGAAGGTTATGACCGCAACCGTGTCCGGGCTGACCTCCCCGGAATGGTTCCTGCTCAAGACTGATCTTCTGGGATAGTCCGGGCAGGGCATCGTATTCTGCCAGGTAGCCAATGACCGGGCTGCCGTTCTGCCAGCGGGCAACAAAAGCGGTCGGCATCCCGGCAATACCCATATCTACCTCAAAACCTTCCCCGCGGCATAGTTCGGCCAGCAGTTCGGCAGATTTGTATTCCTCAAGGCCTAGCTCAGCAAACTCCCATATCTTTGTTGCTGCTTCTTTCAACATTTCTGCTATATCATTTACATGCTTTTCCTGGATGTTCAAAGGGGTATCTCCTTTGCCTGAAAGTTTATTTTTTAAGCCTGGGGTCCATTACATCGCGGATGGCATCGCCGAGCAGGTTAAAACCGAGAACCATGATCATGATCGCCACACCTGGGGCAATACTCATTAGCGGTTGGTGATAGATAAAGTCTTTGCCCATGCTGAGAATTGAGCCCCAGCTGGGCTGCGGCGGCTGCGCTCCCAGCCCTAAGTAACTGAAGGTTGCTTCCACTAAAACTGCGGTTGCCATACCCAGGGTAGCTACGACAATAATCGGCGCTATTGAATTGGGCAGCAGGTGTTTCCTGATAATCCTAAAATCAGAAGCCCCTACTGACCTGGCGGCTTCTACAAATTCTTTTTGCTTCACGGCCAAAAATTGGCTGCGGATGATCCGGGCATACTCGGGCCAGGTAACAAGCCCCAGGGCGATGATTACGCTGTGCAGCCCGGGCTGCAAAATTGCAGTTAAAGCGATGGCCAGCAGCATGGTAGGAAAGGACCAGACTATATCAACCAGGCCCATCACAACCCTGTCCACCCAGCCTCCCATGTAACCGCTGATTGAGCCGATAATTAAACCGATTGAAGCTCCGATACCGACCGCAACCAGGCCGACAGTAAGAGATATGCGGGCGCCATAGATAATCCTGCTCAGCAGGCAGCGGCCTACCCGGTCGGTCCCAAGGGGGTACTCAGCAGAGGGCGCTTCCATGATACTGGTCCGGTCCTGGGCCCGGTAGTCATGCGGGGCGATCCAGGGGGCAAAAAGGGCAATAACCACGTACGCAACAATAATGAATAGGCCGATATAAGCGCTTTTGCGCCTGGAAAATATTTGCCAGAAGGAATCGTTAATTGCCATCACCCCGCCTGAGATTCTTATTAGTTGTAAAAACTTTTACCCAATTAACCTGGCTAGCTGGTATGTCGATTAAGAACACTGGTTAGTAATGTTATTAACCCGCACACCAGTTAAAGCTGACTGTTAAAGGGGGGAGGAGCGGGCAAGCCGCCCCTCCCTTCCTTGCTTAGCTTTTATCTTTATTCATCCAACCAGACATCAACGTTATACCTGATACCGTAGTGCGGGTGGAAAGTGAAGTTTTGTACTTCATCCCGGTAAGCCACGATATCAAGGGTATTTACGAGCGGAATCCAGAGCGCTTCCCTGTTCAGGTCCACCTGGATTGCCCTGTACCCTTCAACAAGTTCTTCGTATGTGTCGGCATAGTCTGCTGCATCAAAACGGGCATCCATTTCCTCGTTTACGTAACGGTGATAGTTCGGGTAGGGGAAGTTACGGGAATGGAAATACCAGGGCAGGATATCAAGGCCCCACCAGCTGTGGGCCCGGATAAACATTTCCTGTTCCTCTGCGCGCAGTTTATCATAGTAACCGGCACGCTCGTACTGGCGGATTTCTGCAGTAACGCCAATTTCGGCCAGCATGTCCTGGATAATTTCGGCAGCCGCAATCCAGTCAGTCCTCGGTTCAACCATGATCTCGGTTGTAAAGCCGTCAGCATACCCGGCTTCAGCCAGCAGTTCCTTCGCTTTTTCAGGATCATAACCGAATGTTTCCTTATCGCCTACATAAGAATCTCCAAATAGAGGTGAAATGTAGCCGTATGCCGGCTCTGCATAGCCCATCCAAACAATTTCAGCAATCTCTTCCTGGTTAACGGCCAGGTTTAAAGCCTGCCTGACGCGGACGTCGTCAAAGGGAGGCTTATCGCAGGCCATCCCGACATAGACAACTTCCCACCCGGTTCCTTCATAAACGTTTGCCCCGGGCATATTCCTGACCTGCTCCACAAATTCAGGCGGTACAGTTTCAAGAATGTGAACGTTACCCACTTCAAATTCCATAACTGCTGTCGAGGAATCGAAGATAAAACGGTAAGTTACTGAATCGAGGTATGCAGGGCCTTCATTTTCATGAATTGGGGTGGACCTGTAATCCTCGAACCTTTCCATAACCAGGCGATCGCCGGGAATCCATTCGACGAACTTGAAGGGGCCGCTTCCTACAACTACTTCAGTACCGTAGGTATTCTCACCCCAGGGGCCGTATTCTTCCCAGGCCCAGGGATTTTGCAGGCCGCCCCAGCCGCCACTCCAGGAGAAATTGGATAGCGCTGCGGGGAAAGGATTATCCAGGTTAACCTGCAGGGTATACTCATCAAGCACTTCCATGCTGGAAATGAAGGCAAAGTCCCAGCGGCTCATGGAGTCAACTTCTTCATCAGTCAAAAGCTCGAAGTGCCGTTTCACGGCTTCGGCATTAATCTTGGTACCGTCATGGAAGTACCTATCCTGGCGGATCTCGTAGATCTGGACCAGCCCATCTTCTTCAAACCTGAAGGATTCAGCAATACCCGGTCCGGGGTTAAAATCATAATCGCTGATCAATAAACCTTCAAACAGGTCGTGGGGCAGGTTTCCCCAGCCCAGGTTATAAACATCGATTACCGGATCCGGTTCCCAGTCTAAAGCAATAACCAGGTCGCCTCCTCTTCTCGGTTCACCTACAACTACTTCATCGTCATCATCAGGTACCGGGGCGGGCTCCTCGTCGGTCGCGCAGGCAGCCAGGACCAGGACCATCGACAGGGCTACCACAAAAAGCAGCAGCCATTTACTACTCATTAGCTTTTTCATTTAGACCCTCCTTTTTTTATTAACAAGATAACCTTTCGCGATAGTTATTTCCCTGATCACCTCCCTTGAAAAATGCTGGAAGTTATAAAAGTTAACGTCCTGACAAAAATGATATTAGGTAAATGATAGCCGGTATTAACAAGATGGCCAGAATAAAAACAATCAGGTAGGGTATAAGAATCTGGAAAGCAGCAATTATAAAAGCCAGAACATCCAAAAAACCGGCCTTAATCGGCTCATCACCGTTTCCGTTCTTAGCCTCTCCTTTTCTATCCGGTTCCCTGTCAGTAAAAGCAGCCACCTCCAACAAGTAAATAACAGATCAGTCAAACTTAATGCGCGGGTTGGCCATGGCAATTAAGATATCTGCAACCAGGTTGGCTATAATAACGCATAATACCAGGATAATCAGCATTCCCTGGACTACTGGATAATCACGCATCAAGATGCCGCGCACCAGGAGCTGCCCCATACCGGGGCGGGCAAAAACCATTTCCAGGGCTACACTACCGGCAATCAGCCAGCCGAGACTTAAGCCCATAATGGTAATAACCGGAAGCAGGGCATTGCGCAGCCCATGCTTGTAGATAACTATTCTTTCTGATAAACCCTTGGCCCTGGCAGTCCTGATGTAGTCCTGCTGCATTACTTCCAGCATACTCGAACGCATAACCCTGCTGATCAGGGCTGCCCCTGCCGTTCCCAGGGCAATTGCGGGTAATACAACCTGGGCCAGGGTCCCATAGCCGGATGTGGGCAAAATCTGCATTCGAACGGCAAAGGCCAGCATCAGCAGGATGCCGAACCAGAAGGACGGTATTGAAACCCCGAGCAGCGAGCCAAAAAGAGCCGCCTGGTCAACTATGCTGCCGTGACGTACGGCAGAAATTATTCCGGCCGGAATACCGATGATCATTGAAATGAATAGGGCAGCCAGGCTCAGTTCCAGGGTTATGGGCAGGGACATTTTAACCAGGTCCATCACCGGGCGGTTCCGGGTAATTGATATCCCGAAATCGCCCTGCACAATTCTACCCAGGAAAGAAAAATACTGCATATAGGCGGGTTGATCAAGCCCCCAGTCAGCCGTAATCCTTTCTATCCTCTCTGGTGTTGCCCTCTCCCCGGCGAGCAGCAGCACGGGATCGCCCGGTGTAAGCTGCAGCATCATAAAAACAATCAAAGTTGCCACAAGCAGAACCGGTATGGTGCCCAAAAGGCGTTTAATAATATATGATGTCATTTTTTCACTCCTTGTTTCCGGGCCAATCCGGGTTAAGCGTGCAGGCAGCTTCTTCTTTCTCAATCATAAAACAGGCGGCAAAATGACCGCTGCCGCAATCTTCAAAGGGCGGTTCTTCCTGCCTGCAAATATCCTGGGCCAGCCAGCAGCGGGAACTGAAACAACAACCGGGTCCGCGGTCCATGGGGCTGGGGACACTGCCTTCAAGAATAATCCTCTTCTTTTCCAGCCTTGGATTCGGAACGGGCACCGCAGATAATAGCGCTTTAGTATAAGGATGATAAGCGTTGCGATAAAGATCTTCCTTATCTGCCAGTTCGACAACTTTACCCAGGTACATCACTGCCACCCTGTCAGATATATGTTTTACCACCGAGAGATCGTGTGATATGAAAAGGTAGGTCAACTCAAATTCTTCCTGAAGATCCTCAAGAAGATTAATGGTCTGGGACTGGATAGATACATCAAGGGCAGAAACCGGTTCATCACAGACAATGAATTTGGGATTAAGAGCCAGTGCCCTGGCCACTCCAATTCTTTGCCGCTGCCCCCCGGAAAATTCGTGCGGAAACCTGCGGGCATGGCTTGGGCTTAAGCCCACAACATCCAATAGCTCGGAAACCCTTTTTCTAAGTTCTGCCCGCTTCATCTTACCGTATATCTCCAGCGGCTCTCCCACTATTTCTTCTACCTTCATCCTTGGGTTAAGGGAATCATGAGGATCCTGGAATACGATCTGCATATTTTGCCTGAAAGACCTTAACTCCTTCGGGGGAAGATTAAATATATCGGTATTTTCAAAAACAACTTTGCCCTCAGTTGCCTTTTCAAGGCAAATTATCACCCTGCCCAGCGTGGTTTTCCCGCAGCCTGATTCACCAACCAGACCCAGGGTTTCTCCCCTGATGATATCAAAGCTGACATCATCAACCGCTTTCAGGAACTGGGTCTGCATATGGGCAAAACCTTCTTTAACGGGAAACCATTTTTTAAGATGTTCTACCCTGATCAATGTACCTGACGCTAATGCCGTTTCAGCTTCTACGCTCACTGCTGCTGTCCTCCTTTCACCAGGTTATCAGTGACAAGCCAGCAGCTGACAGATCTCTCCTCACCCAGTGATACAAGGTCAGGTTCTTCTATTTTACATTTTTCCATGGCAAATTCACAGCGGGGGTGAAATTTACAGCCCGCAGGGGGGCTGCTCATATCCGGCACCATGCCCGGAATTACCTGGAGCCGTTTTTTCATCTCGTCAATCCTGGGCAGGGAGCTTAAAAGACCCTTTGTATAAGGGTGCTGGGGGTCTTCAAAAAGGGTTGTTACATCAGCCTGCTCAACAATTTTACCGCCATACATAACTATTACCCTCTCCGCAACCTCGGCTATCACCCCGAGGTCGTGAGTGATAAACATGGTTGCCGTGCCTATTTCATGTTTAAGTTTTTTCATCAGCTCCAGGATTTGCGCCTGGATAGTTACATCAAGGGCGGTTGTAGGTTCATCTGCGATCAGCAGCTTGGGGTTACAGGACAGGGCCATGGCAATCATTACCCTCTGCCTGAGCCCTCCTGAAAGCTGAAAGGGGTAACACTTGAGACGGGATTCCGGCTGGGGTATTCCAACCAGGTCGAACATTTCAACGGTTTTTTCAACCGCTTTCTGCCTGGGCAACTTCTGGTGCAGGCGGACCACTTCAACAACCTGGTTGCCAACAGTCATCACGGGATTAAGCGAAGTCATCGGTTCCTGGAAAATCATTGATATCTGGTTGCCCCGCACCTTGCACATTTCATACTCGGGCTTCAGCAGTAGATCTTCACCATCGAATAAAACCTGACCTGCTTCAATTTTGCCGATAGTTTTGGGAATCAGGCCGATTACACTTAAAGATGTTACGCTTTTACCGCAGCCCGATTCACCGACTATGCCGAGAGTTTCACCGCTTTTAAGATGAAAGCTAACTCCATCGACGGCTTTTATCACACCACTGCTGGTGTAGAAATAAGTCTTTAGCCCCTTTACGTCCAGTAACAAAGGCGAATCCTGCATTATATTCCACCTTTCGGGGATTTGTGTTGATTTCTAAGTTAGCAAGACCAATCAGACAATTTTAGAGGGTTTTGATCATCTGAATTCTAAGGTCATATAATATTCTATCAGAAGGTGCAACAATCCTGCAAAAAAATAAAATTATACAGTTTTTTAATCTTCATCCTCTAAATTGCAGTATAGCAGGGCAGAAAGCATAAAAACAGATAAACCCTCAACAAGCTCTTCCACAGTTATATATTCATGGTCAGTGTGTGAACGGGTAATATCACCCGGCCCGTAGACTACTGTAGCCATTTTCCCGTAGTGATTAAAGATTGCTGCATCGGTCCATCCCCTGCTCGTGGTCATGGCCGGCGAAAAACCGACTATCTCTTCCAGGGCGGAGACAACAGCTTTGACAAGTGGATCATTCCGGTCTGTTTCCATGGGCACGTGATCGTATTTTTTCATCAGCGCTGATTCCATCCTGCGCAGGCGCCCTTTAAAGGCGGGATCTTCTGCTTCCAGTTCGGAGAGGATGTCTTCGTACTGGGCAAGCACATCGCTTAACTCTTCCTGCGAGGTGTAACGCCTGTCGAGCAAAATCCTGCAGCAGTCAGCAACGGTGCTGGGCTGGGTTCCACCTTCGATGTAACCGAAGTTCATCACTGGTGGGCCCATTACAGGATTATCATTTAGTTTTAATGTGGGCACTATTTTTTCCTGGACACGCATGATAAACTTGGCGGCATTGACAATGGCGTTAACTCCTTTATCCGGTATACCGCCGTGTGCAGCTTTACCCTCTATTTCAATCTCCAACCATTCCAGGCCCCGGTGCCCGATTGCATATTCGCGCCCTGACGGTTCGCCGATTATTGCCCCATCGGTGCGAAAACCGGATTCGATTAAAGTTTCACTGCCTTCGCTGTTGGTCTCTTCGGCGATTACCCCGGCAAAATAAAGGTCTCCTTTAAGCTTGATGCCAGAACGTTTGAAGGCCACCATTGCCATAACCATGGCCGCGATGGGTCCTTTCATATCGACCGCTCCCCGGCCATAAATTTTACCATTAATAAATTCTGCCTTAAATGGGTCTTTCATGCCATATGGCGGGACAGTATCAAGATGGCCGTTCAGGGTGAGGCTTTTGCCACCTCCTGTTCCGGGCAGTTTAGCTATTATATTTGACCTTTCACCTTCAACAGGCTGCAGTTCATATTCTATATCTTCGGCAGTAAATACCTGCTCCAGGGCCCTGACAACTTCAACCTCTCCTGATGGCAGGTTGAAGTGACTGGGTATTGAAATTAGCCTGCGAGTTAGTTCAACCAGTTCTTCCTCACTGACCTGGCTTGACAATTTTTCCAGGGTATCTTTTTCTCTCACACTTTCAACTCCCGCTCTATTTTAAACCTGCGTGATTATTAGTTTTAAAAACCGCTAAGCCACTGGGGCGGTTCCATCTTCTTCCCTCGGGCTTCGCCCATCGGATTTTCACTGCGCTGCAGTGACGCTCGAGCCTTCCCCGAGACACCGCTGTTCTATGATCTAAAAATATAAGTTAAGGCACAGGTTAATTGAGCCTTTTGATTTCCTATTATACCGAAGCAGGCCAAGTTTTGCCAGTTGATAGCGCTGCCATTGTGGATTTGCAGCGCAATGGCCCGTAAAATCATATGGTAATACATGGTAATGGAGATATTACTGCGGGGGCAGGCCCCTCCTGGCCATGGCAGCCCTGCCGGCTATGAACCTGGCCCGGACAAAGGGGTGCATTTCCGTGACTATAATCCCGGCAAAAATCAGGAAAGCGCCGCCAAGCTTGCGCGCTGTAAACAGCTCCCCCCAGAAGAAGTATGAAAAGAGGCCAGCAAAAACGGCTTCAAGGGACAGGATTAACACTGCATGGGTGGGCGGTGTATAGCGCTGGGCAATGGTCTGAGTGACGAATGCACCGATAGTGCAAAAAATAATCGCATAAAGAATAGCGGCCCAGATTAAAAAGGGCTGATCGAACATCCCTGCTGTCGGTTCAAAAATAAAGGCAACCGCTAAGCTGGCCAGACCGGTGAAAGCAATCTGTGTTACTGCAAGAACAATCGGATCCTTATCTCTGACGTGAACAGCTATAGATATCAGGTGGGCGGCAAACAGAAAGGCCCCGACCAGGGTGAGCCCGTCTCCAAGAGTAAAACCAGTAATTTCATCGGCTGCTAAAAAGTAGAGTCCGATTGCCGCCAGGATCCCTCCAACAATAGCCCAGAAGCCGGGCGAGCGCTTGTAAATCAGGAAGTATAAAAATGGCACTATAACCACGGCAGTTCCGGTAATAAAACCAGACTTGGCCGGGGTAGTATAAAGCAGCCCTATGGTTTGGAAAGCAAAGCCGGTGAAAAGGAAAAACCCGATTAAAATACCGGCCAGGTATTCTTTCAAACCTGCCCTGGCAAGACGTTTCCAGAAAAATGGGGCCAGCAGCAAAGCCGCCAGGGTGAACCTGAAACCGAGATAGGTAAAAGGTTCTATTACCTCAAAAGCATTTTTCATGATGACAAAGTTGGAACCCCAGAAGATAGCAACAAAAAAGAGGGACAGGTCGGCTAAAACCATCTTTTTCCTGGAAGCATGTTCGCTCATCTAAACCATCAATCCTCACAAAAATATTGCCCGGCCTGCCTCAGGTGCAAGCGGCCGGACAAAGAATATCTTAACATAAAAGCCTGCTTTAAGAAAGCAGATCCATAACCGTGTAGAGCATAATTTTTGCCGTGTCAACCATTGTATCAATCTCCACGTATTCATCGGCTGCGTGGAAGTTGGCGCCATCAGGGCCAAAAAGCACCGTCGGTATATTAAGCCGGGGCGCGATATGATTGGCATCGGATTCAGAGCGGAAATAGGTTGTTGCCATCTCTTTACCCAGCAGTTCCCTGCTGCCCTGCTTCAAAGATTGGACAAGGGGGGTATCTTCCTCTATGGTCCAGGGCAGGAAGTATGCATCGGGATGGGGAAGATCGCGAAGTTTAACTTCAACTTCACTCTGAAGGTTCAGGCCGTCAACAATCTCTTTAACCTCGCGCAAAGCCTGGTCGGCATCACCTTCCACGGTATGCCGGTAAATTGTAAAACTTGCTTCTTCCGGAACAAGCAGGTATTTTTCACCGCCGCGCAGGTTAGTAATGCACATAGTTCCGGGACCCAGCAGGGGATGATTGCCCAGGTCAAGGTTGTCGCTGACTGCGTTAATGATCCGGGCAGCATCTTCCACGGCATTTATCCCTTTTTCTGGTGTTGCCCCGTGGGCAGATTTCCCCTTCACTTTGACATGATAAACTGCAGTCCCCCTGCTGCCAAGGGCTACGCATGGAAAACTTTCATTACCCGGCGCAAATGGCCCGGAAGGTTCGGGGATGATAGCATAGTCACAACCGTCGGTAATACCGTCTAAAATGGTATAATGTGTTCCCAGCCCAAACGGGCCTTCTTCATCGCTGACAGCAGTAAAAACAATGTCTCCTTTTAGTTCGATTCCGGCTTCAACCAGGGCTTCCAACACAAAAACCGAGGCAGCTACTCCCGCTTTCATGTCAAGGGCCCCAAGGCCGTAAAGACGGCCGTCTTTCTCCACCCCCTGGTAGGGATCAACTGTCCAGCCATCACAGAGAGGCACGGTATCAACGTGCCCGTTTATCAGCATGCCCGGGCCACCCCCGCTTCCCTTTAACCTGACCACCAGGTTTTCGCCCCTGAATTTTGTGATTTGCATTTCTTCGTAGCGGTGTATTTCTGTTTGCAACCTGTTATAGTAAGACATCCTGCCGCGCAGGTAGTCGATGATTTCAGCTTCTTCGAAAAAAGGGCTTTTTATATTTACCAGTTCCCTTAATAATTTTACCATGTCTTCCCGCTTGATCAGGGAAGAAGCTTTTTCAAACTGTTTTTGATCGACAGGCATTTAAACACCTCCTTTGCAATGCCCTGAGAAAAGCGGGGGGAGGCAATCCTCCCCCCGCTCCGATTCAGCTAATCATTAACCCATTGCTTCATCGTCTTCCTTATACTGGCTGACACTCTTAATATCGCCTTCCTTGAACATGGCAAAACCGATCCAGCTGTAGAGTACAGCGATAATCGGCACCAGGAAGGAGAGGAAAGTATAGGGAATGTATTCTAACGTTGGAACACCAAGGCATCCGTAGAAGAAGACACCACAGAGACCCCAGGGAACGAGAGGCGAAAAGACGGTTCCCGAGTCTTCAGAAGTCCTGGAAAGAACCTGCGGCAGAAGCCCAAGCTTCTTGTATGCAGGACGATACATGCGTCCGGGAATAATAATCGCCATGTACTGGCTGGCAGAGAAAAGGTTAACTGCAATACCTGAAAGAACATGGGTGGTAACCAGACCCCCAACAGACTTGACCAGCGAACCCATCTTGTCAAGCAGAACATGCAGCATCTTGGTTTTTTCAATAATCCCCCCGAAAGAGAGGGCGATGAAACCAAGCGATATGGTCCACATCATGCTCTGCAGGCCGCCACGGCTGAGCAGGCTGTCCAGCGCTTCAACGCCGGTGTCAGATACGTAGCCGTAATTCATAAAGTTTAGCATTTCAGCAAGGCTGAATCCCTGGAAAATCATCGCAAAAGCTGCACCAATCAGGGAAGCGATGATCATAACAGCCAGGCCAGGAACCCGCTTCACTGCCAGAACTACAACGATAATCGGGGGAATGAAGTTCAGCAGGCTAATGCTGAAGTTGTCCCTTAAACCGTCGAGGACGACAGCAATCTGGGCTGCGTCAATAGTTCCATCAGCAAAGCGGAATCCCATAACAGCGTAGATAATCAGGGAGATTACCAGGGCAGGGATGGTAGTATACATCATGCTCTTGATGTGATCAAAGAGATCGGCTTCACCGACGGCAGCACCCAGGTTCGTTGAGTCGGAAAGGGGTGACATTTTATCCCCGAAAATTGCCCCGGAGATTACTGCACCGGCGGTCATCGCTGCAGGAATACCCAATCCCATACCGATTCCCATGAAGGCAACACCGAAAGTTGCACCTGTTGTCCATGAGCTACCGGTTGTAACAGAAGCGATGGCACAGACCAGGCAGACCGTTGCCAGGAATATGGCGGGGGTCAAAATCAGCATCCCGTAATAGATTAATGACGGAATTACTCCGGCAGGAATCCAGGAACCGATTAAAACCCCGATCATCATCAGGATTAACATGGGCAGCATGGCCAGGTTACAGCCATAAAGAATTGCATCCTGGCACTCCTTGTATGTATAACCTGATCTTATGGCCACTATAATAGCCACTACACTGGCCAGGATGAGGGTGATATGGGTCACCCAGGCCTCATCAATCACAAATACCTGGACAAAAAGCGCCACACAAAGGAACAGGATTACAAATAAGGCACCGGCAAAACTTGGCTTTTTGTCCTTAGCTGAGTTTACTTCAGCTGACATTTTTAAAACCTCCCAATATATTATTTGTTACTGTTACTGCAACTAACTACTTGCTTTCTCGCTAAGTTTTTAAAACTACAGCATTAAGCCATGGTGACGGTTCCATCGTCTTTCTTCCGGCCTAGGCTGCGCTTCGGGACGTTTGACCGCCCCCATTGCAAAGATTATTACAGGTCTTTCACTGTGGCATAAATCACCTCCCTAACGAAAGGGGGCAGTCTAATCAGCCTGCCCCACTTTTTAACTTTTTTCGGTTTTCTTTCTCCTTACCAGTTCGGCCACAATATAAGACCCCACATGATTTGGCAAAGTGCCGGGTCCAAAACCGGCTTCATAACCCAGCTCTATGGCCAGTTCATGTGAAATCCGGGGGCCTCCGCAAATTAACAGCACTTTATCCCGCAGGCCTTCAGCTTCTGCCAATTCCACCAGTTCTGTTAAGTTTTCCAGGTGAATATTTTTCTGGGTAACTACCTGCGAGACCAGCACGGCGTCGGCATTTAGTTCAACCGCTTTCGCCAGCAGGTCAGCATTCGGCACCTGGCTGCCCAGGTTATAGGCTTCAATCTCGGGATAGCGCTCCAGGCCGTATTCTCCCATGTAGCCTTTCATGTTGATAATGGCATCTATTCCAACCGTATGGGCATCGCTTCCCGTGCAGGCAGCGACAACAACCACCTTACGGCCCAGCTCTTTCTTAATCAGGTCATTTATTTCATAGTAGCTTAAAATTTCCTGCTGCTTCTTGGGGATTTTGATAGCAGAATAATCTACCGTATGTTTGCACTTTCCATATACGACAAAAAAAGAAAACCCCGCCCCAAGATCGGCCATGAAAGTTATAGAAGGTTCTTCTAGGCCCATCTTCAGGGCCATCTGCCGGGCAGCTTCCCTGGCTTCATCCCCGGCCGGGACGGGCAGGGTAAAACTGACCTGGGTTGCCCCGTCATTTAAAGTGTCTCCATATGCTTTTATTCTTGATAAATCTTTGCTCATATCAGGAAAGCCTCCCTTCCATATCGGCCAGCCCATTCATGAAAATCTTTATAAAGGGGTTGTAATAGCCGGGCGCTTTTTTCAAAACCCCGCTGCTGCCTTTACCCCCGTCAATACTTCTATTGATATCGGCAAAGTAGCCTTTCTCCATGGCCGTTTCAAGACCAATTTTTTCTATATCCTGGAGCATATCACAGGCCTCGTTTAAAAGTTTTTCCGCCCGCTGCTGGATCCGTCCACCTTCTTTAAACATTATGTCAGCGCCTAAACCTTTGGCATTATTAAAAATGTAGTGGGCATTGGCAATACTGAGATAGCGATCACTGATAAAAGGAGTGTGAATAGCCTCTGTCAGCATACCAAGAAGCTGGATCTCCTGGCCGGTTAAAATGGAAACAAAATTAAACATACCGTTGACCAGGTAAGTTTTAAAGATATCCCCGGTGACATGCTTGGTCGGGGGCATATACTTTAAAGGGGAGCGGGGAAAGAGTTCACGGCAAAGCTGGGCCTGGGCGATTTCCAACATTAAACCATCTTCCATGGAAGGGTCAATTTCAAAAGCGTGGCCCAAACCCATCTGCTCTTCTTTCAGGCCGGAACGCAGCCCGAGCTGTTCGTTAATAAACTGGGATGCAAGCACGGTGTGCCCCTGCTCAAAAGCATCTGCAGTGGTTAAATAGTTGTCTTCGCCGGTGTTAATGATGATACCGGCATAAGCATTGATCATTCTTGAAAAATGCTGGTCAATAAATGTTCTTTTCATGTTAATATCACGGAACAGGATACCGTACATAGCATCATTTAGCATCATGTCCAGACGCTCAATTGCTCCCATCACCGAAATTTCCGGCATACAGAGCCCCGAAGCATAATTAACAAGTTGAATGTAGCGTCCTGTTTCTTCGCCGGCTTCATCAAGCGCCTTGCGAACTATACGAAAATTCTCCTGGGTGGCATAAGTTCCGCCAAAGCCTTCGGCAGTAGGGCCATAAGGCACATAGTCCAGCAGGCTCTGGCCGGTGTGCCTGATAACCGCTACAATATCAGCGCCCTGCAGGGCTGCTGCTTTTGCCTGAACAGCATCTTCATAAACATCACCGGTTGCAACAATCACGTAAAGCATGGGTTTGCCGCAAGGGTTAGCTTTCTTTTTCATCTCTTCCCTTTTAGTCCTGGTTGCCCTGATTTTTGCTGCAGCCTCTTCAGCTAAACTGTCAGCAACGACCATCCATTTATCTTCAGGCAGGGCTGTTATTTCACTTACCTGAAGCTTTCCAGACGCCAGTGACTCGGCAATGCCCTGGGGCGACTGGTTCCTGGCAACAACTGCCATAGAGAGCCAGGGAACCAGGCCGCGATCTAAAATACCCTCTTTTTGCAGCTTATCTACCATTACGTTCGGCAAGGGCACACTCTCGTGATCTACACCATCAATGCCAAGCAACCTTGCTGCTGCCCGCTCTGTAGTTGTAGTAGTATAGTCACCAATCCACGAGTGGAGTTTTTCGGCTATTTTAGCGGCAGTTGCCCTGGCCAAATCAACTTTTTGCTGGTCGAGATTTAGTTTTTGCTCCAAGTGGTTTTCATCCTTTCAGCTAAAGATTATAAATCATTTATAAACAGGCTTTGCTAAGCGTTTTCATAAACCAGGTCAAATACAGGGGTGGGTTTAAGCGCTTCCAGCATTTTCTCAAGAAACATACGGGGGTCATAACCGCGCCCGGCCGGATCAGTGGGATTAAGGGTAACTGCAGCCAAATTGATCCTTTTTAAGACTCTCAGCTTTCCCCCCCTGTTAATAAAGCGGTAATAATTTTCAGGCGAAATAAAAAGCTTTGTAGCATCCCTGACAATAACAATTGGCGGCTTATCAAAATTATTGATCAGCTCTTCTATCAAGCCGTCAATCAGCGCCCCGCCAAAAACCAGGGCAGCGGTATTGTTATCGCATTTACCTATGACCTGTGACCCGGCCTGCATCGGTAATGGAGCACGGATCGGATCCGGTTTATAACCATCACTGCAGAGGGACAGGTGTACCGCCTCGCCATCATTTAACCCGGATAGTGCTTGATCTAATAATTGTCCATCTTCAACTTCCGGGGTATTAAAAAGCTCACATCGGAAGATCGTTTTCTTGATTACATCATCCATGGTCGGCCCAAGAGATGCACCGGTTGCCAGAATGCTGCTCTCGCTTACAGCGGGAGATGCCGATGCAATCCTGTTGATTGCCCCATCCACCAGGACGGCTTCGCAGCCATAGCTATACATTTTAGTAATCAGGCCCCTCAGGCCGCTAACACTTGCCGGGCCTGCCAGTTCAACCAGGCCCGGTTCCAAAACCCGGGCCAGGTAAACTTCACCCAGCGGGGTCGACACTGAACTGGCTTCAAGATATTCTAAGCGCGCTTCTGCAACTTTAAAACAGGCTTCTGCGGTAGCAACAACGGCATTTGCCGGAGCGTAAATCCGCGGTTTATCTTTTAGCGTCAGCCTGTCAACCCTTTCTCCATCATAACCCGCAGACAGTAGACCTACTTTTTTACCGCTTTTCTCAAACTCCTTAACCAGGTAATTAAGGGTTACAGTTTTACCAACATTTTTCGTCATTCCGACTATGGAAGTCGTTTTGTATCCCTGTTCAGTTAAGGTTTTATACAACCTGTCCATATATATTATTCCCGCCTGGAAAAGGATAAAAAAAGATTCTACTGCGCCTGCGAATTTTAATTGCAATATTATGCGGTGAGTACTTCGGCTAAACAGGCAAATTCTATAATTAACGTTAAACCCGCAATTATTCTTTAAGCAGTAGAATCAGGTTAAGTTTAGCAAAGAATGCAGCGAAGGTCATCGGTTTAGCAGGCTAAAAATGAGCAGCTTTACTTATACATCGTGTATAAAAGAGCAGGATAATAATGAAAAATAGCGAAGATCTTTCTAACACTACCGTGAAGCTTAGTTTGAAAAAAGAGTTCGCTAAACCGGAAGGATTGTTATTCCACAATCTTCCACAATAGTGCTAAATAGGAGTTAAAAATGATGGGTGGTTGTTAAACATGTCCTTAACTGTCGAGAAGGCCTTGGGAATGGATATTTTTAAAGATTGCCGCCTTTTAACCGGCAAAGCAGGAATGCAGAATAGAATTTTGTGGGTTAATATTCTTGAAATTCTAGATGATTTAAGTCACATTGAACCTGGCGAATTCTTGATCACCACCGCCCACGGTTTCAATGCAGACAGCCTGGAAGAGCAAAAGGCTATGGCCGACTTATTTGCCAGCAAAGGGCTGGGCGCAATAGCAATTCAGACCGGCCATTACCTGTTAGAAATACCTTCTTCTTTTGTCCAGCTATTAAAAAGCTATAATATTCCGCTAATCCAGATTCCCCCTGAAGCTAGTTTTAAAAATCTTACCCGCGCTTTAATGAATGAGTTAATAACTGTAAATGATGATAAACAAGCTGTAATAAAAACAGAAAAATTGAAACCTGACAATGAAAGATTAAAAATCCATATTGAAACTATGAAAAACCTCTGGCAGAAAATAATTGAACACGATGCCCCCGAGCTGTTTCAGCTGGAAGTTGAAAGAATAAATATTAATCCTGAAAACCCGATCATGGTATTGCTGATTACAGTCTGTAGAGATGACCGGGCCAGTGAATACATAAGCGCGGAGAGAAACTATCAGATCTTAAAAGAAATTGAGCAAAAGGTAGTTGTATTATTAAAAAATCAGAATATACCCTTCATGATCGGACCCAGGGATGGAGCGTTCCTTCTGCTTGTGCAGCAGGAACAATCAAAACTATCCAGTTCAGATGAATTTAGCATCGCCAAAATGCTAAGTAAAAATTTAGAGGGCATAGCCCCGGACTGTACAATCAGGTTCGGCCAGAGCAATATTCATAAAAGCTACAAAGACTTGAAACAGGCCCTCGGTGAAGCAGAAAAGGCCCAAATGGCAGCCCAGCTTGAACTGCTTGACTATACCAACATGGTCTCTTTCAGGGCAATGAACCTTTACCGCCTGATTATGGACATTGAAAACATGGATATGCTTAAAGGTGTTTTCCATGAAACTGTTGAACCGCTGCTGCTTTACGACCAGCGCAGCGGCGGGGGCCTGATGCGAACCCTTAAAGTTTACCTGCAGCACTGCAGCTTAAAGGAAGCATCTGAAGCTCTTTATGTCCACCGTCACACCCTGCGCTACCGCCTGAAACAGGTTGAAGAGTTTACCGGCTTTAATCCCCTGCTGCCCAATGACAACCTGCAGCTCAATATAGGGCTGCACATTTACTACTACCTGAAAGCGCTAAACCTTCTCAATTAACTATTTTCTATCTCTTGTTTACAGCGGAAAAATGTAGACCGCAGTCAAGCCGATCAGCCCTGCAGCCAGGAGATAATAAGCAAGGGGCAGGAGAACACGCCTGATCATAGGCCCCTCGACTCCTAAAAGGCCTACTGTCGCGCAGGCAGCAACTACATTATGCACGCAAACCATGTTGCCTGCTGCACCGCCAACTGCCTGCAGGGCAACAATAAAAGCAGCAGGTAAACCGGTTTCCAGGGCAACCTGGTGCTGGAAAAATGAAAACATCATATTGCTGATCGTATTACTGCCTGCAATAAAAGCGCCCAGTGCCCCGATAACAGCAGAAAAGAAGGGCCATGCCCCCTGGGCCAGGTCGGCAGTGGATCTGGCCAAAACCATGGGCATACTTGCAAACCCACTTTCATTAAAACCGGAATTAATAAATATCCTGACCAGGGGAACAGCAAAGCCAAGGGCAAAGGCAGCCCCGGCTACGGTAATAAAAGACTTTTTTACCGCCCTGGTAAAATTGTGAGGTTTAATCCCCTGGATAAACACTGCCGCAATTACTGCAAGAATAAACATCGTTCCCGGCAAATAGAGCGGCTGCAGGGAAGTTCCAATTTCCGTGCCCAGGATATTATCAAAATAGATGGTTAAAGATTCGCCGGTTAAGAGGGATTTCAAGCTGCCCCAAATCCTGGTCACCAGGAGCAGTAAGGCAACGACAAGGTATGGCAGCCAGGCGGATAGAAGAGACATCCTGGTGCTGTTAACAGTTTTTATCCTGTTTGATTCACCAATCCAGGAATCCTCCCAATCGGCAAACTGCGGGAAATCCCAAGTTTTTGCTGGTATCAGAAAGCGATTCTTAGCTGCCCAGACCACTATGGGAAGCCCAAGCAGGGCAGAAATGAGCGAGGGAAATTCCGGACCGACAAAATTGGCAATCAGGGCATAAGGAATGGTAAACACAAGTCCGGCAAAAATGGCAAATGGCGCTGCTTCAAGCCCTTCTTTCCAGGATTTATGCTCACCAAAGTAGCGTGTCAGCATTATCACCATAACCAGTGGGATAAAAGTCCCGATTAGTGCATGCACTATGCCAATATTTCCCGCAATATGCTGAAGGTATGAGGTAAATTCCGGGGAGGTCATATCGCTGGAACCCAGGAAAGTGTGAATTTCAGGGTGATCAAGGCCGGAACCGACTCCAAGTAAAACTGGCGTACCCACAACCCCAAAAGACACGGGAGTGCTCTGGATTATTAGAGCGCTTAGCACGGCTGCAGCGGCAGGAAAACCTAAAACAACTAGCAGCGGAGCAGCAACTGCAGCAGGTGTGCCAAAGCCAGATGCCCCTTCTATAAAAGCGCCAAACATCCAGGCAACAATAATTGCCTGGATGCGCCGGTCAGTGGTTATTTTTGAAAATGCCCCCCTCATGACTTCCACTGCACCGCTTTCAGTCAGAGTGTTCAGCATGAGGATAGCGCCAAAAACTATATACAGGAGTGTAAAAGCTATTACCAAACCCTGCAGGCTTGATGCCGCAACCATATTAAGCGGTACCTGCCAGAAAAACAGGGCAATCAGCACTGTATATGCCCAGGCCAGGGGCATGGCCAGCCTGGCCGGAAGGCGGAAAACAACAAGCAGTAAAAATACTGCAGCTATAGGTGTAAGAGATACCAGTGCCTGCATAGTCTACCTTTTGTAGTGAATTACCTCAATAACCTGCGTCGAGCCGACCATGTCTCCAAGACGGTGTCCCTTATCATGAACCAGAAGCACAATTAGCTCTACTATGCTCAAACCGGCAAGAGCATTGAGGATCCAGAGAATAATATTCCTTAGAAAAGACTTACCCTTATCGCAGGGCAGGTTATTATCCAGGTTAACGACCATTAAACCGCAGATTTTTTTACCCCAGCTCTGCCCTGCGCCAAAACCATCCCGGAAGAGGAAATAAAAGAGACTCCAACCTCCGCCGACGATAATGGCAAAGATTAAAAATATAATCATCCCGACTCCCGGGCCTGCCGCTACAGGCCCGCCATATTGGCTCTGGACCTCTACGTAACTGATAAAGGGAATAACAGCTAACGGTAAAAAGATGATCATCGGTACTACACTGATGATACCATCAATCAGGTAAGCTAAAATCCTCATCCCCACCCCGGCCTTCGGGTATTCGTATTTACCCCCTGCTGCTGCAGGCTTTGCTGACGGTGGCGGGGGTGTTGTGGGGGGCGCAGTAGGCGGTGAAGCCTGGTTTGCCCCAATTGGCGGAACCTGCGGCGGCCCCTGGTCAGGCATAACCGGGGTAGGTGGTTCCGGTACACCGGGTGTCGGTTCCTCCGTAAGATTTGCAGGTGTCACAGGTGGGAGAGGGGATGCAGGTGGCGGAGGAGAGCCATCTGTCACTTCAGGCGCTCCGGGCTGTTCTTGCCGGCCAGTGCCGGGGGCAGGAATATCTGTAAGGTCAGATTTGCAGTGTTTACATTTAATTGCTGCTTCCAATATTTCTTCAGCACAGTATGGACATTCTT